>SLLJ01000160.1 GCA_007134165.1 Nitriliruptoraceae bacterium
ACGCCCTCGGTGCCCTCGGCGGTCAGCCCCCTGGTGACGTAGCCCTCGACCATCGCGACCAGCGCCGAGGCCGCCACCGCCGGGTCGTGACCGGTGCCCCGCAGGGCCGGGGCGATCTGGTCGGCGACCCGGTGCACGAAGTCGGCCCGCATCCGGCGCAGACGCCTGCGCAGGTCCGCGTCGTGGGCGCTGGCCTCGGTCCAGGCCCGGATCACCCCCGCATCGGCGGCGAACACCTCGACGAAGCGGGCGATGACCGTCTCGATGGTCCGGCCCGAGTCCGCGCCCTCCCACGGTGCCTGCACGACCGTGCGCAGGCGCGCCTCGGTGCCGTCGATCAGCGCCTCGAGCACCGCGCCCTTGTTGTCGTAGTAGGTGTAGAAGGTGCCGTGGCTCACCCCGGCGGCGGCGACCACGTCCTCGACGCGCGCGGCGGCGAACCCGCGCTGAGCGAACACCGTGCGGGCGGCGGCACGCAGCCGAGCCGCCGTGCGCTCCCCCCGGGGGGTGCGCGGCGCAGCAGGGACATCAGGGGGAGCAGCCGACATGCCCGCAACGGTAGGGGCGGCGGCCCGATCGTGCAGCACCGTAGGCTGCCGGGCCCCACCGCCGGACGGGAGGTCATCGAGGTGCAGCCCAAGGCGCCGTCGCTGGCCGTGATCGTGGTCACGGCGCTGGCGCTCACGGCGGGGGTCGGCCTCACCGTGCTGGGCGGTGGCGGTCCGTGGGCCGGGCGCGGCGCCGGACCCGCCGACGTAGCGGCCGAGGGAGCGGCCGACGGACCATCCGACGAGGCGGCCCGCGCCCACACCGAGGGCTACGCGGTCTGGGCCCGCAACGACGACGGACGACCGGTGCGCTGGGATCCGTGCCGCACCGTGGTGCTGGTGGTGGATCCCACCGGCGCGCCAGCCGGCGCCGAGGACGATCTCGCCGAGGCCGTCGACCGGCTGCGGGCCGCGTCCGGGCTGGATCTGGTGATCGCCGGGAGGGTCGACGAGCGGCCCGACGCCCAGCGCCGCGCCTACCAACCGCAGCGCTACGGCGAGAACTGGGCGCCGGTGCTGGTCGCCTGGGCCCGCCCGAACGAGGCCGATCTGCCGCTGCGCGACTGGGACCGGGGGGTGGCGATCCCGATCGCCGCCGGCCCGCCGGGGGCGCAGGTGTTCATCACCGGCCAGGTCGTGTTCAACGTCGAACGCGACGACCTCGTCGCCGGGTTCGACGACCGCGCCACGGCCTGGGGCAGCACGATCCTGCACGAGCTGATGCACCTGCTCGGCCTCGACCACGTCGACGATCCCGACGAGCTGATGTGGACCTTCCCAGGCGAAGGACCGGTGCGCCTCGGACCCGGTGACCTCGCCGGCCTGCGGGCGATCGGCGCGCCGCAGGACACGGCGGGCGATGACACCGCCGGCTGCCTGCAGGTCCCGCCACCCCGGGACGTCGAGGTGGTGGGCACCCCGGGCGCCTGAATGCCCGAGCGTTCGCAGCCCCCACCGCTACCCTCGCACCCGACCGCCACCGCCCCCGGCACCGAACCTGCGGTGGCCGACGGACCGCAACGACGGGAGCCCCTGGTGGGCGAGCAGTGAGCGCCGAACCCGGCATCGCCGGTGTCCCGACCCGACGGGCACCGGCCCGACCGATCCCATCCGGGCCGCCAGCGGCCGCTCCGGACCCCGACCTCGGCCATGTGGCCGAGGTCCTCGGCGCCATCGAGCGCAATGTCGCCTCGGTCGTGGCCGGCAAACCCGAGGCCGTGCACCTGGTGCTGGTCACCCTCATCGCGGAGGGCCACCTGCTGATCGAGGACGTACCGGGCGTGGGCAAGACGCTGCTCGCCCGGGCGCTGGGCCGCTCGATCGACTGCACCGTCGCCCGGGTGCAGTTCACGCCCGACCTGCTGCCAAGCGACGTGACCGGCGTCACCGTGTACTCCCCCGACACCGGCCGGTTCGACTTCCGGCCGGGTCCGGTGTTCGCCAACATCGTGCTCGGCGACGAGATCAACCGGGCCGGACCCAAGACGCAGTCCGCGCTGCTCGAGGCGATGGAGGAGCGCACCGTCACCGTGGACGGGACCACCCGCGATCTCGACCGGCCCTTCATGGTGGTGGCGACCCAGAACCCGATCGAACTGGAGGGCACCTACCCGCTGCCCGAGGCCCAGCGCGACCGCTTCCTGATGCGCCTGTCGATCGGCTACCCGTCCCACGACGACGAGCTCGCGATCCTGCGCACGCACGGCAGTGGCGACCTCGTCGCCGAGCTGCGGCCGGTCACCGACGCGGCCAGCGTCGCGCGCGCCATCGTCGCGGTACGGCAGGTGCACGTCGCCGAACCCATCGAGCGCTACCTCATCGCGCTGTGCCGGGCCACCCGGGCGCACCCAGATGCCGAGCTCGGCGCCTCCCCCCGCGCCGCCCTCGGCCTGCTACGCGCAGCACGCGCCGGTGCGGCGATGGCCGGGCGCAGCTTCGTCGTACCCGACGACGTCAAGGCGCTCGCCCCTCACGTGCTGCCCCACCGGCTGATCCTGCGCCCCGAGGCGGAGCTGGCCGGACTCAGCCCCCGCGACGTGGTCGCCGACGTGCTCGACGGCGTGCCCGCCCCGGTGGGCTGAACGTGCCCACCCAGCGCGGCACCGGCCTGCTCGTCGCCGCCGGCGTGCTGTGGGTCCTTGCGCGCAGCTTCGGGGTGGTCGAACTGCAGATGGCGGCGGTCGGCGCGCTGGGGCTGGTGGGGTTGGGGCTGGCGATCGTGTGGCTCGGACCAACACGGCTGCGGGTACGCCGCCGGCTGCGTCCCGACCGGATCCACGCCGAGGAGCACGCCCGCCTGGAGCTGACCGTGACCGCCGGGCGACTGCCCTCCCCACCGCTGGAGCTGAGCGACGAACGTCCGGACCTCGACGCCGACGCGTGGATCCCGGTGCACGCCCTGGCCCCCCGCACCTCGATGGTCTGGTCCACCGAGGTGTCCGGCCGCCGGCGCGGGCGGCGCACGCTCGGGCCGGCCCGCGTGCGGCTGCGCGACCCGTTCGGCGTGGCCAGCCGCTCCCGCGTGCTGCCCGGGACCAGCGAACTCGTCGTCTACCCGCGGGTGGCGACCCTGCCGGCCGGGCTGGCCCTGGGTGGTGGCTCGGGCGTGAGCGGCGCACCCAGCGCCCGGCCACGGCCGACCAGCAGCGAGCTCGCCGACCTCCGCGAGTACGTCCGCGGTGACGACCTGCGGGCGGTCCACTGGCCATCCACCGCACACCGCGGCCAGCTGATGGTGCGCACCGGCGAGTCCCCCGAGGACGCCCGGGCCGCGGTGCTGCTCGACCGCCGCGCCGCCCGGCACGCAGGGCTCGGCGCCGACGCCAGCTTCGAGACCATGGCCAGCGCCGCCGCCAGCGTGGTGCGCCACCTCACCGATCGAGGCCGGGCCGTGGCCCTGGTCTACGAGCCCGTACTCGCCCCACCCGAACCGGCGCCGTGGCGCACCTGGCTGGACCTGCTGGCCGAGATCGAGCCCGGCGAGGTCGACCTGCCAGGGCTGCTCGGCCAGCTGGCGCAGGGTGTGGTCGGCGACGGAGTGCTCGTCGCGATCGTCACCCCGCTGCCGGGCGACGAACTGCTGGCCCTGGTGCGGGCCGGACGCGGCTTCTCGACCCGGGTGGCGCTGGTGGTCGACGTCCCGAGCCACGCCGGGCGCACCGACCCCGAGCGGCGGGCCGACCATGCGGTCGCGGGGCTGCTGGCCGCCGGCTGGCGGGTGGGCATTCTGCGCCACGGTGACCGCATCGAGGACCGCTGGCAGCAGTTGGTGCTCGCCCCCCGACGGGCGGCCGGGTGAGAGGCGGGCCGCGATGAGCAAACGGGTGCCGGCGGTCCTCGGGTGGCGCGAGCCGCTGCGGGCCCGGGATCTGCTCGCCGTGCTCGCGTTCGCGCTGGTGGTGCTGGCCACGGTGCCGGCCTTCGCACGCACGTTCGCCGACGAGGCCTGGCAGCAACCGGTGCTGAGCGCGGCGCTGGTCGCCGGAGCCGTGGTCGTGACCCTGCGGGCGCTGCGCCTGCCCGGCGTCGTGGCGCTGCCGGTCACCGCCGCCGCGGCGCTGGCCACCACCTCGGCGTTGCTACTGCCCGACGGGGGGTGGTGGCCGTCGGCCGAGCGGCGCGAGGCGCTGGTCGAGCTGTGGCGGGTCGGGGCGTTCGAACTGGAGGTGACCCCGGCACCGGCCCCCTCGCTGGAGGGTCTGGTACTGCTCACCGGGGTGGGCCTGGTACTGGTGACGGTGCTGGGCCTCGAACTGCTGCTGCGTTGGCGGCGGCCCGGGCTGGCCCTGACGGCGGTGGCGGCCCTGTGGACGGTGCCGCTGGCGGTGCCGATGAGCGCCGAGACCGCGGTCGGCACGCGAGCGTTGGTGTTCCTCGCGTCCGGTGCGCTGCTGCTGCTGGTCGCGCCAACCGATGAGCGGCCCGACCCGCCGGCGGTCACCTCCCCGGCGGCGCTGAGTACGGGCGTGGCGATGGCGGCGGGCGCGGTCGCGCTCGGGGTGGTCTTCCCGGGTCTGCTGCCCGGCGCCGACCAGCCGCCATGGGTCCAGCTGGGGAGCGGATCCGAACCTCGCGGCTATCAGCCGATCGTGGACGTCTCCCAGCGGCTGCGCGCGCCGGAGGACCGAGACCTGCTGCGGGTGCTGGCCCCGCGGCGCACCTACCTCCGGCTCGCGGGGCTCGACAGCTTCGACGGCGCGACCTGGCGACTGGGACCTGAGGCGGGCGGCAGCTTCGAACCCGATCCCGAGCGGTTGTACGCCGCCGTGGACCTGCTGCCCCCCGAGCAGCCGGCGGCGGTGACCGAGCCGCTGGCCGTCGAGGTTGAGGTGCTGGAACTCGAGAACATCTACGTGCCCACGCCCTACCAGCCCACCCAGGTGCTCGGCCCGGAGCGCGAGGACATGGTGTGGTCGACCCAGGGTGGGTTCCTGGCGACCTGGGACGTCGTCGAGGGACGGCTGCGGGGCGGCCCGCGGGTGGGCGTCCGCGAGGGGGTCAGCTACCGCATCCAGGCTGCTCGGCCGACCCCCACCCGCGACGACCTCGCGCAGGTATCGGTCGACCCCGACACGCTCGAGGTGCTGACCCGCCTGCCGCGGGAGTACCCGACGCTGGCCGCTCAGGCCGAGCAGGTCTACGCCGAGGCGGGCGCCACGTCCACCATCGACCGGGTGCTGGCGCTGCAGGACTGGTTCGTGCGCTCGGACGCCGGGTTCACCTACGACCTCGACGTCCCGCCGATGCGTGGCGAAGAGGCGCTCGAACGCTTCGTGTTCGAGGACCGCGTCGGCTACTGCGAGTCGTACGCGACCGCGATGGCGGTGATGCTGCGGGCCACGGGCATCCCCGCTCGGGTGGCCGTGGGCTTCCTGCCCGGGCGGGTGACGCGCGAACCCGGACCCGACGGGGCGACGGCCACCGGGGACGGCGCCGGTCCCCCGCCGCCGGACCCTGGTGGGGAGGTCGCGGCGGGCGGGGAGGACGCGGCGGGCGGGGACCCCGAGTTCACCGAGTACACGGTGTCCACCGCCGACGCCCACGCCTGGGTCGAGGTGCTGTTCCCCGGCTACGGCTGGATCACCTTCGAACCCACCCCCCGGGACGACCAGACCCAGATCGTGCCCCGCGCCGACGATCTCGCCCCCTGGGACAACGAGGCGGAACGCATCCAGGCCGAGCGCGAGCAGGCCGCTGACGCCGAGTTGGACTCCGGCGCGGACGGCGCGGATGGCCCCGACCTCACCGACCTGCTGTCCGATGAAGACCGCGATGCGGCCGCCGGGAGCGACGGTGAGCCAGGCGCTGCGAGCGGCCGGCTGACCGGTCGAACGACGGGGGTCGCGCTCGGACTCCTCCTGCTGCTCGGCCTGGGCGTCGCGGCGCTGGCAACGGTGCGCCGCCGCGCCCGCGGAACCGGCAGCCGGTGGACGGCCCCGGCCGATGGTTCGCACGACCGTTCGCCCGGGGTGCTTCGGGCGCAGGAACGTCTGCTGCGCACCGCTGAAGGGCTGGGCATGGGGCGGCGGCCGGCCGAGACCCTCGAGGAGGTGCTGGAGCGCTGGCGCTCGCAGTGCCGGCTGCGAGCGACCCGACCCGGCGACCTGGGGCGGCTGGTGACGCTGACCCAGCGGGCGGCCTTCGGCGGGGCCTGCACCGCTGGTGACCTCGTCGACGCCGAGCGCATCAGCGGCACGCTGCGCGCCGACCTGGCGTCGAGCGTGCCGGCCCGCACGCGAATGCTGGCCCCACTGCGCCGCGCGCTGTCGCCGGTGCTACGCCGACGACGCGAGCAGGTGCCGGAGTGGGCGCACGGGCAAGCGCGCGCCGAACCTGTCCGAAGCCGGACGGCTGCCCTGAACTGAACTCCCGCGCGACGGCGCTTCGTGCCGGCGCACGTGCCCGCAACCGGAAGCTTCGCGATTACCCGCCCAGCCGCTCCTAGAGGCGGTCGTCGGGCGGCGCGTGCTGCTGCGCAGGCTGGTCGGGCTCGGTCGAGGCGGTCACACCGAGCAGGATCGCCGCGAGCAGCAGCAGCAGTCCCGCGGCACCGGAGATGAGGTCCCAGGGGGTGGTGAGGATGCCGATGAACAGCACGCCCACCAGTCCGATGATTGCGGTGAGAACCGCGATCCGCATCCTCGACCGCTTGGTCAGGCCAGACCAGGGGGCGCGCCGACGCGCGCGGGCAGCGAAGCGGGGATCCTCGGCGGCGAGCTGACGCTCGATCTCGGCGAGAATGCGCTCCTCGTGCTCCGACAGCGGCATGGTCCTCCCCGTGAACGCTGCTAAGACGATCGTACCGATAGGGCCAAGGCCGCGCACGCCACGGCGTCCGTAGAGCCGGCTCGGTGCGCTCAGCGACCCACGAAGCGCGGCGGGCGGCCCTGCATGGTCGCGGCGACCACTTCGGCGAAGTCCGGACCGGTCAGGCACTGCAGCTGGGTGGCCACCTCGGCCTCGAGTCCCGCCTCCCTGCCCCGGTCGAAGTTCTCGCGCAGCAGCCGTGGCGCGCGACGCACCGCGCCAGGGCCCGCTGCGAGCATGGTGGCGAAGCGGTGTGCGTGGGCCTGGGGGTCCTCCGCATCCAGCGCGATCTCGGCCAGACCCATGGCCAGCGCCTCGGCGGCGGGCACCCGCCGGGCGGTCAACGTGAGCTCGGTGGCCCGGCCCAGGCCGATCAGCCGCGGCAGCCGCCAACTGCCACCGAGGTCGGGCACGATCGCCCACCGCGCCTCGAGCACCGACATCTCGGCATCCGGGGCCACCGCACGCAGGTGGCAGGCGGCCGCGAGCTGGATTCCCCCACCGAAGCAGTAGCCCTCGATCGCGGCCAGAGTCGGCTTGTCGAGCTCCTCGAAGGCGGTGAAGCTGGCCTGTAGGCGCCGGATCAGGTCGGGGTCGATGCCCTCGGGCCCGTGGCTGGAGAAGACGCTGACGTCGATGCCGGACGAGAAGGTGCCTCCCCGACCGCTGACCACGACCGCACCGACCGTGGGGTCGGCCCCGGCGCGGGCGGCGGCCTCGGCCAGCCCGTCGAAGACCTCCAAGGTCATCGCGTTGCGCTTGTCGGGACGCTCGAGGCGCACGTGCGCCACGCCGTCGGTGACCTCGTAGCTGACGGTGTCGCTCACGGCATCCTCCCGGGACGGGTCGGCATATCGGCGGGTCGGCATATCGGCGGATCGGCATATCGGCGGATCGGCAGGGTCGGCGGTCTCGGCGGGTCGGCGGGTCGGCGGGCCAGCGGTCTCGGCGGGTCGGCGGTCTCGGCCCGACGAGACCTGTGCGGCGACCCGTGCCGACCTCGGCAGGGCCCGGTGGCGGGTTCTGATCCGCGCCCGGCACCCTACCCCGGTGGCCCCGGCGAACCCGATCCCGCCGCCGGAGCCCACGGGTAGGCTCGATCGGCAGCGACGCCCGGCGACGACGAGGTACCCGTGCTGCTCGAACGCGAATGGGTCACGCTGCGCGATCCGGACGACGACCACCGCCGTTTCACCTTCGACGTGTCGTTCCTGCTGTCGTCCTACCGCTGCATCTACGGCGTCGGGTGTCCGAGCGTCCAGCCCGAGGGCGGGGAGCCGAGCCTGGGCTGTTGCACCCACGGCGCCTA
>SLLJ01000185.1 GCA_007134165.1 Nitriliruptoraceae bacterium
TCGGTCACGAGACCTACCGCTGCGGCCCGGCTGCCGAACCCCCGAAGGTTCGGCAGCCGTCGCTCCCCGCCCTGCCCGGCAACCGCCCCGGCGCCTGGCACCGACATCGACTCGCGCGCCCAACGGTCCGCCGGGCCGATGCCCCACCACTCGGCATCCACACCAAAGCCACGAAGTTCGCGCCGGACCGAAGTTCGCGCCGGTTCAGGTCCCGCACTCGGTCAGGGCTCGCACCGCATGCGGGATCCCACCGGATCAGGGTGGAGAGGAGCAGGCGCCTGCAGCGACAGCGGCACGCCGCAGTGCGAGGCGGACGGCCGACGCGAGCCTCGAAATCGGCCACCGCAACGACGACTCCGCTCCGGACGCCTAGAGGATCGCGCCCGGCCGATAGGCCGCCGCCTCGGGGTGCTCGGCCACCAGCGTCCCGACCCGCGCCAAGAAGCGCTCGACCTGGGCCGGGGCAGTACCCACGAAACGCAAGGGCTCACCGAGCAGAGCGTCGAGCGCGGGACGGTCCAGCGGCAGCTGGGGGTCGGCCGCGAGACGGTCGAGCAGGTCGTTGGCCTCCTGGCCGGTCTCGCGCCGGGCGAGCGCCACCGCCACCGCGTGACCCTTGATGACCTCGTGGGCCGTCTCGCGTCCGGCCCCGGCCTGCACGGCGGCGACCAGCACCCGGGTGGTGGCCAGGAACGGCAGCGTTCGGGCCAGCTCCTGCGCGGCCACCGCCGGGTAGGCACCGAACTCGTCCAGTACGGTGAGGAAGGTCTCGAACAGGCCATCGGTTGCGAGGAAGGCGTCGGGAAGGGCGACCCGCCGAACCACCGAGCAGGACACGTCGCCCTCGTTCCACTGGTCGCCCGCCAGTGCGGCGACCATCGCCAGGTGCCCCCCGAGCACATGTCGCAGCCCGACGATGCGCTCGCAGGACCGAGCGTTCATCTTGTGGGGCATGGCCGAGGAGCCCACCTGCCCGGCCCGGAAGCCCTCGGTGGCCAACTCCTGGCCAGCCATCAGCCGGATCGTGGTCGCAAGGCTCGACGGGGCGGCGACGGTCTGGGCCAGCGCCGAGACCACCTCGAGGTCCAGGGAGCGGGGGTAGACCTGCCCGACGCTGTCGAGCCGCTCACGGAAGCCGAGGTGCTCGGCCACCCGCCGCTCGAGGTCCTGCACCGCCGCCTCGTCGCCGAGCAGGTCGAGCAGGTCCTGCTGGGTGCCCACGGGTCCCTTCAATCCGCGCAGTGGGTAGCGGGCGAGCAATTCCCCGAGCCGAGCGGTGGCCTGCAGCAGCTCCTCGCCGGCGGTCGCAAAGCGCTTGCCGAGCGTGGTGGCCTGCGCGGGCACGTTGTGGGTGCGTGCGGCGATCACCAGCGTCGCATGCTCGGCCGCTCGCTCGGCGAGCCGGACGAGAGCGGCGACGCACCGATCGCGCACCAGTTCGAGCGATCGACGCACCTGGAGCTGCTCGACGTTCTCGGTCAGATCCCGGGAGGTCATGCCCTTGTGCACGTGCTCGAACCCGGCCAGGGCACAGAACTCGTCGATACGGGCCTTGACGTCGTGGCGGGTGATCCGCTCGCGGGCGGCGATTGCCGCGAGATCGACGTGGTCGACGACCGCCTCGTAGGCCTCCACGACCCCGTCGGGCACCTCGACGCCGAGGTCGCGCTGGGCCTGCAGCACCGCGATCCACAGCCGCCGCTCGAGCCGCACCTTGCCGTCGGGCGACCACAGCGCCACCATCGCGGGGCTGGCGTAGCGCGCGGCGAGCACGTTGGGCAGGTCGGAATCGGACATCACGCCTCCGGGGAAGGTGGGGTCAGCCGGGGGGAGGTTCGGAAAGCCGAGGGTTCGGAAGGCCGGGGGTTCGGAAGGCCGGGGGGAGGTTCGGAAAGCCGGGGGGAGGTGGGGCGACTCCGACCCTAACGGGTGGGCGAGGACCAGACCCACCTCGAGGTCGTGAGCTGGCATCCTGTCGCCCATGCCGAACACTCCCCGATCACGGCCGCACGACGCGGCGGTGCTCGCCGCGTTCCTGCTCGTCGCGTTCGCCGCCGGCGGGATAGGAGCCGTCGGGCAGGGCGCCGAGGTCGGCCCTCGCTACCTCGCACTCCAACGCCCGTCCTGGGCACCACCGCCTTGGCTGTTCGGGCCGGTGTGGAGCGTGCTGTACGCCGCAATCGGTGTCGCAGGCTGGCGCGTGTGGCGCGCGGCCCGATCCTTCGGGGCCGCCCGGTTCGCCCTCGTCCTGTGGGCCGCACAGCTGCTCGTCAACGCCGTATGGCCCGCCGTGTTCTTCGGGCGGGAGGCCTTCGGAGCCGCCGTCGCGGTGATCCTTGTCCTCGACGCCCTGGTGGCGGCCACGGTGCTCGCCGCCTGGCGCCACGACCGCGTGGCCGGGCTGCTGCTGATGCCCTACCTGGCCTGGCTGGGATTCGCGACCGCGCTCAACGTGACGATCTGGCAGGCGGCCTAGCGGGGCGGCTGCTGGGCGGTGACCCCGGCGGCGGAGCCCTCTTCGCCCCCGACCGGCCGCGCGACCACCGGGTTCTCCAGCGCCCCCACGCCCTCCACTTCGACCCGCACCCGATTGCCGGGCACCAGGGGTCCTACCCCAGCTGGCGTCCCGGTCAGCACGACGTCACCGGGCACCAGCGTCACGACCCGGGAGATCTCGGCGAGCAGCGTCGGGACGTCGAAGACGAGGTCGGCGGTGGTCGTGTGCTGACGCACCTGGCCATCCACCAGGCACCGCACCTGCAGCCGCGAGGGGTCGAGGTCGGTGGCGATCGCCGGCCCGAGTGGGCAGAACGAGTCGAAGCCCTTGGCCCGGAACCACTGCTCCTCGCTGCGCTGCAGGTCGCGGGCGGTGACGTCGTTGGCGGCGGTGTAGCCGAGCACCCCCTCGAGCGCCTGCTCGGGGCCGGCTCGGTGCAGTAGCCGGCCGATGACAACCGCGAGCTCGCCCTCGTGATGCACCTCGGCGCTCATCTCGCTGGGTAGGCGGATCGCCTCGCCCGGTCCGATCACCGCCGAGGAGGGCTTGAGGAACAGCAGCGGCTGGTCGGGAACCTCGGAGCCCAACTCTGCGGCGTGGTCACGGTAGTTGCGACCCACCCCGACGATCTTGGTCGGGATCACCGGTGCGAGCAGACGAAGCCCGGCCACCGGCACCCGCTCCCCGGTCGGCCGGAAGGCGGTGAACGGGTGGGGCTCGATCACCGCCACCTCGGCGTCCTCGACCACGCCGAAGCGCGGACCGAGCTCATGGGCAAAGCGCACGAACCGTGCCACGCGACGATCCTCCTGAGGTCGTGGGGGCAGGGACCCGGCGGCGGTCAGTCTTCCCAGCCCACGCGCAGGATCGCGTGGGTGTAGGCATCGGACAGTGCCAGCCATGACGCTTCGACGACGTTGGGGTGCACACCCACGGTGTCCCAGAACCGGGTGCCGTCGGTGGAGCGCACCAACACGCGCGTGACCGCGTCGGTGCCGGCGGTGGCCTCGAGGATGCGCACCTTGTAGTCCGACAAGTGGATGGCGTCCAGCTGCGGCCAGGTGCCGTTGACGGCGTTTCGGAACGCGTGGTCCAGCGCGTCGACCGGGCCGTTGCCCTCGCCGGCACCCAGCCGTCGCACCCCGTCGACCGCGACGGCGATGATGGCTTCGGCCGGCCCCTCACCGGGGACCGCGGTGCCGTCGCCCCCGGAGACGTTGACCCGGTAGTGCAGGGAGTGGAACGGCTCGTCGTCCTCACCGAGCAGTCCGGCCACCCGGCGCAGCAGCAGTTCGAAGGAGGCGTCGGCGGCCTCGTAGGTCCAGCCAGCGGCCTCGCGTCGCTTGACCTCGGCGAGCACCGCACGGGACTGCTCGTCGTCGACCTCGACGCCGAGTTCCCGGGCCTTGAGCGCAACGTTGGAACGCCCGGCGAGCTCGCTGACCACCAGGCGCTGTCGATTACCGACCTCGTCAGGGTCGATGTGCTGGTACATGTCGGGTGCCTTGGCCAGCGCCGAGGCGTGCAACCCGGCCTTGTGGCTGAAGGCGGTGTGTCCGACGTAGGGCGAGACCGCGGGGGTGGCCTGGTTGCACAACTCCGCGATCGTGTAGCTGATCTCGGTCAGCCGCTCGAGGCGGTCCGGGGGGACCAGCGCCAGCCCTCGCTTGAGCTGCAGGTCACCGAGGATGGTGAACAGGTTGGCGTTGCCGCACCGCTCGCCGAGCCCGTTGGCGGTGCCCTGCACGTGTGTCGCTCCCACCTCGAGGCCCAACAGCGAGTTGGCGACCGCGCAGCCGCCGTCGTCGTGGAAATGCAGACCGATCTGGGTGGGCAGGGACTCGACCATCTCGCGCACGATCGCGGCGACGTCCCAGGGCATCGCGCCACCATTGGTGTCGCACAGCACGACGCACTCGGCGCCGGCCTCGGCGGCCACGCGCACCACGTCCCGGGCGTAGGCCCCGTCACGTGCCAGACCGTCGAAGAAGTGCTCGGCGTCGAAGAACACTCGCTTGCCGAGGTTGCGCAGATAGCGGATCGAGTCGCCGACCATCGCGAGGTTCTCCTCGCGAGGCACGCCAAGCGCCTCGTCGACGTGATAGCCCCATGACTTGCCGACCAGGCAGATCACCTCGGTGCGGGCGTCGACCAGCCCCTGCAGCAGGGCATCGTCCTCGGGCCGACGTCCGGGGCCGCGGGTCATGCCGAAGGCGACCAGGGTTGCGTGGTCGAGCGCCAGATCGCCGTCGGCCGCGCGCCGGAAGAACTCGGTGTCCTTGGGGTTGGCGCCGGGCCATCCGCCCTCGATGTAGGAGACGCCGAGCTCGTCCATCCTTCGGGCGACGCGCAGCTTGTCTTCTACGGACAGCGAGACGCCCTCGCGCTGTGTGCCGTCGCGCAGCGTCGTGTCGTACAGGTCGATACCGGGCCGGGCAGCCGGCAACGGTGCGTCGGTCGTGGTGCTCACCTCGAGCCTCCTGACGCCCCTGAAGCGGTAGCGACGGGCGTGCGGGCGAGCGGACCGGCCGGGCCGCTCCCGCAGCCCGGCACGCACCGGCTACGGGAGCGGTCCGATGATGATGGCGAAGGCACGCAGGCGCGCGTCAACGGCGGCGCTGCTGGCGCCGATCGCGGTGCGCGTGCTCTCGTACCGGTGCATGGTGCTCCCGTAGGCGGGACTCGGGAACCGTACCCCCCGGCCCCCGGCGCTGTCGAGCCGGCCGCAGCCACCGGCGTCAGTCGACGGGTTGGTCCTCGAGCCGGAAACCGACCCGCACGGTGACCTGGGTGTGCTGGGGCTCGCCGTCCTGGATCCAGCCGCGGATCTCGGTGACCTCGAACCAGTCGAGGTTGCGCACCGACTCCCCCGCCTTGCGGATGGCGCGGCGGATCGCATCGTCGACTCCGTCGCGGCTGGAGCCGACGAGTTCGATCTTCTTGTACACGTTGGACACGATGGACTCCGGAAGCTCGGTTCGGATCGGAGGCGGTTCAGAGGCGGTTCGGAGGCGGTCGGGGTCCCGGGTCGGAGATCCAGGTCGGAGGTCCGGGTCGGGGTGGCGGCTGCCGGATGCGTGACGGTAGCCACCCGGCGCGCGGCCCGCCGGATGATCAGAACACCATCGTGGTCCACGGTGCCCGATCCACGCCGAACAGTCGATCGAACGCGACGACGGCACCGGGCCGCAGCTCGGTGACCCGACCGGCGGCAGCCAACTGGCCCACCCGGGTGCCACCGAGCCAGACCGAGGAGAGCTCCTCGATACCGAGCTCGAGATCAGCTCCGGCATCGGTGCGCTGACAGCTCGCACCCTCGGGTCCGGCGTCCAGCGCGAAGCGCCCGGCGGCATGACCGTCGGGGTCGTGCACCGACAGCACCAGCCGCCCCGAGTTCGCATACGACCGGGAGCCCAGCGCCCGCGGAAGGTCGAGCAGCCGGGTGTACAGCGGCGGGCCGCGGCGCTCGCCCAGCGCCATCGGTTCGGTGACCAGGGCCGGGAGCGCGTCGTCGGGTGGTCGCAGGTTGGCCCGTACGGTGGTGGTCAGGTCGACGCCGCACACGTGCTGCCACAGGGCGCACTCGGCCTCCGCATCCAGCGCCAGCAGATCGATCAGCTCCACCCGGCCGCCTGGCAGCGGGTCCTCGTCGCCGCCCTTGACCCGATACCGGGCGTAGCCGCGGCCAGGGATCTCCACCAGCCGGCGGGCGGTGGCCCCTCCCTGCCACGCGGGACGGTCCTCGAGCAGGCCGATCCGCCACAGCCCGGGCACGATCCCGACACTCCCGCCTCGCTGCTCCGCCATCGCGGTGTGCAGCGCCGGCCAGCTCGCCAGCGCCTGCGCGGGATCGACCGCACGCACCAACCGCAGATCGACGGGGTCCCGGAAGTCCGTGCGGAGCCGCTGGATGTCGTAGGCCATCGTCGGCGCCGAGGCCCCGAATCCGAAGCGCCCGTAGATCATCGACTCCGAAGCGAACAGGGCCGCCACCGGCTCGCCGCGGGCGACCGCCTCGTCGAGCGCGGCGGCCATCATCGTGCGTAGCAGCCCGCGTCGGCGCCAGGTCTGCTCGACGCCAACCGCGGTCACCGCCGCCACCGGCACGCGCGAACCGCCGGGAAGGCTCAGATCGGACTCGATGACCCCGAGGTTGCCCACGATCCGGCCCGCGTCGCGCACCGCCCATGCCCGGTAGCCGGTGGCGAACGCCCGGACCCAGGGCTCGGCCTCCTCGCGGCTGTCGTCCTCGTGGAAGTGGCGGGCGACCGCGCGGGCGTAGTCCATCAGGTCGTCGGGGGCGACCCGTTCGAGGCGTGGGGTCGTATCGGTCACGATGACGCTCCCGGGGGACGTGGGACGGGAAAGGTCAGAACACCCCATCCTGCCACGGAGCGAGGTCGGTGAACAGCAGCCGGTCGAGCCGCAGCGCCGCACCGGGCGTGCCGGAGCGCACCCGCCCGGCGGCCTGCAGCGCGGTCAGACGGAACCCGCCGAGCACGACCGTGGCCAACTCTCGCACGTCGAGGACGAGGTCGGCCGGCTCGTCCACGCGCCGGCAGGTCGCCCGGCCGTCCTCAACGCACAGCGCGAAACGGCCAGCGTTGTGGGCCAGCAACTCGTCGTCGACCTCGAGCACAAGCCGGTCCTCACCCGCGTAGCCACGGGCGGCAAGCACTGCGGGCACGTCGAGCAGACGCAGGTGCAGTCCCCAGTGGCCGGTGATGCGGAGCCGTCCGGGATCCTCGAGCAGGTGCCACAGCGGCTCGTCGAGCGGACGCCTTCGCGCCACGATGCGCTCGGTGAGATCGAGGTCGGTGACCAGCGCCCACAGCGCGGCGGCCGACTCGGGGTCCAGCGCGTGCAGCTCACTGACCTCGACCCGGCCGGCCGGTGCCCCGTCAGTCCAGCGCTGATGGACCCGGTAGATGGCATAGCCCCGGTCGGGCAGCACGGCGTGGAACCGCGGGGAAGCGCCATCCCGGGCGTCGGGTGGATCCTCGTCGAGCACCGTCTCCCACCACGCCACCGTGCGCGACACCAGCCCTGGACGCTGCGCGCGCACGGCCTCGCGCAGCGGAGGCAGCAGGCGGCGGGCACTGGCGGTGTCGACGAGCTCGACCGGTCCGGGATCGGCCGGCGCGCGCAGCTGCGCAGAGCTGCGCGACACCTCGAGGTCCTGGCACGCGGCCGACGGTCCATAGCCGAATCGGCCGTAGATCGGGACCTCTGAGGGCCACAGCGCCGCCACCGGCTCGCCGCGGTCGAGGGCCTGGCGGTGCAGCTGCTGAAGCATCCGTCGCAGCACGCCGCGCCGGCGGTGGTCTGCCCGCACGCTGACCCGGGTTATCCCGGCGCAGCCGATCGGCGCGCCGGCGGGCACCGAGAGGTCGAAGGAGTAGGCCCCAGCGGTCGCGGCGATCGAACCGTCCGCGGCGGTGCCGACCAGCACCCGGTCGGACTCGGTGATCCTGGCCACCCGAGCCAGGGCGTGGGCGTCGGGCTCGGAGCCGAACACGGCCGCGAACGCCCGCGCGTAGGCGGGCACCTCCGCGGCGTCGATGGCGCGCAGCTCGGACAGCTCGGGCACGGCGGATCCCTCGGGCAGGCGATCACGGGCGATCACGGGCGATCACGGGCGGGCGATCACGGGCGGGGGGGAA
>SLLJ01000264.1 GCA_007134165.1 Nitriliruptoraceae bacterium
CAACCTCTCGCCCGACACCTACGGCGATCTGCTGCGCGCCGGCATCGACGACTGGGGCGGGGTGTCGCCGGTCACCCCCGACCACGTCAACCCCGAGGCACCCTGGCCGCATCTCGACGAGTTGGCCGATCGGTCGGCCGCCCACGGTTTCGTGCTCACCGAGCGGCTCTGCGTCTACCCCGAGCAGGTCACCTGTCCTGACCCGTGGCTCGCGGGCCGGATGCGTGGGCCGGTCGCCGCACTCGCCGACGCGAGCGGGCTGGCGCGTCCCGGAGCGCGGCCCGAGCCCCACCCGTGGCAGGATGCCGAGGTGGTGTCGGTCGAACTCAGCGGTGCGATGGCCGCCGTGATCGACGGTGACGAGTCCGACGGTTCCGCCGCCGACGGGCGCAATGCCCGCTCGGCCGCGGCCGACGACGACCTGCACCGGGCGGTGTACGGCGACCTGCACGTCATCGCCGACGGGGTGCTCGCCGCCAACGCGCCGCGGACCGTGGTCCCGCCGCGCACCGCGATCCGCCGGGAGGTGGCCGCCGCGCTCGACCGTGCCCAGCGGGGCGTGGTCCTCGACGACGTCGAGGTGGCGCGGCTGTTCGACACCAGCGGGGTCGAGCTCGATGCGCTCGCGGCCGCCGCCGACGAACTGCGCGCCCAGCGGGTGGGAGACACGGTCACCTACGTGGTCAACCGCAACCTCAACTTCACCAACGTGTGCTACACCGGCTGCCGGTTCTGCGCGTTCGCGCAGCGGCGCGACGACCCCGACGCCTACCAGCTCTCGCTCGACGACATCGCCGACCGGGTCGAGCAGGCCTGGCAGGCGGGAGCGACCGAGGTCTGCATGCAAGGGGGGATCCACCCCGATCTGCCGGGCGACTACTACTTCGCGGTGCTCGATGCGATCCGCGCGCGGGTGCCTGACATCCACATCCACGCCTTCAGTCCGATGGAGGTCGTGAACGGCGCGACCCGGCTCGGGATCCCGGTGCGTGAGTGGCTGACCGAGGCGCGGGATCGGGGCCTGGACTCGATCCCGGGCACCGCCGCCGAGATCCTCGACGACGAGGTGCGCTGGGTGCTGACCAAGGGCAAGCTGCCCGCGGCCGCCTGGGTCGAGGTGGTGACCACCGCCCATGAGGTCGGGCTGCCCTCCTCCTCGACGATGATGTACGGCCACGTCGATGAGCCGCGGCACTGGATCGCTCACCTGAAGCTGCTGCGGCGCATCCAGGAGGACACCGGGGGGTTCACCGAGTTCGTGCCGCTGCCATTCGTGCACCAGCTCGCGCCGATCTACCTCGCCGGGGTCGCGCGGCCCGGGTCGACGTGGGAGGAGGACCGGCAGGTGCACGCGATCGCCCGCCTGCTGCTGGCCGGCGCCATCGACCACGTGCAGGTGTCGTGGGTCAAGCTCGGACTGCACCGGGCGGTGGATCTGCTGCGCGGGGGGTGCGACGATCTCGGCGGCACGTTGATGGAGGAGACGATCTCGCGCATGGCCGGTTCGCAGCACGGGGTGGCGCTGACACCCGAGCGGCTGGCCGAAGCCGCGCGGGTGGCCGGTCGACCGGTGCGTGAGCGCACCACCGTGTACGGTCTGGTCGAGCGGACCTCGACGGGCGTCGGACAAATCTGACCAAAACCTAGACACGTGGTTTGACAAAACCTGTACAGGCTGTCACACTTCCGTCACTGCCTTCCCGGACGGAGATCCTGATGGCCACCACCACAATCACGCTTCCCGCGACCGACACCGCCGCCCGGCCGGCTCTGCGCCCGGTGGACCTCACCGACGCCGCTACCAACGAAGACCTGCTGGTGGCCACCGCGCAAGGGAATCAGGAAGCTTTCTCGCGGCTCTACGACCGAGTCAGCCCACAGGTGATCGGGGTGGCGCTGCGCACCCTGCGCGACCGGGCGCTCGCCGAAGAGGTCGCTCAAGAAGTGCTCGTGGAGGTCTGGCGCAAGGCGGATCGGTTCGACCCGATGCGCGGCTCGGCCGCCGGCTGGGTCACGACGCTGGCGCATCGTCGCGCCGTGGACCGGGTCCGCAGCGAGCAGGCCAGCCGCAATCGCGACGACCGCGTCTCGCGCCGGGACGAGACCCGGGCCTTCGACAACGTCGCCGACGAGGTCGAGGTACGCCTCGACCACTGGCAGGTCCGCCGGGCACTGGCGTCGCTCACCGACCGCCAGCGTGAGGCCATCGAGTTGGCTTACTTCGGCGGCCACACCTACCGCGACGTCGCCAAGGTGCTCGAGATCCCCGAAGGTACCGCCAAGTCCCGTCTGCGCGACGGCCTCCAGCGGCTGCGCACCGAGCTCGAGGGCCTGGTCTGAACGCGCTTCGCCGTCTCCCGCCACGCTGACCCCGCCCTCCGGCGGGGTCGCGTCGTTGTGGGGCAGGAGTGATCCCGGTGCTCGCGCCGTTCGTCGTGGGAACGTGGGTGGATGGCGGCAACACGTGCGCTGGGCGAACGTATCCGTCGACTCCGGGCGCCGAGTGGGTGCTCGGGCCGGTCAACGTCCGATCGGCCTTGACCTGCGCTCGCTGACCGTTCAAAATACCGCCCGTGTAATCTCAAAGGTGTGAGATCGAGGAGCGCGGGGTGTCCACGAGGATCGCGGAGCTCACGGGGCAGCTCACGCCTGAGTTCGAAGAGCGGGTGTGGATGCTCGACGCCCGGTGCCTCGATGCCGATCCCGAAGCCTTCTTCCCCGAGAAGGGCGGCTCCACCCGCGAGGCCAAGCGCATCTGTGAGGACTGTCCCGTACGGGCCGAGTGCTTGGACTACGCCCTCGTTCACGATGAGCGCTTCGGGATCTGGGGCGGACTGTCGGAGCGTCAGCGACGGCGTGCCAAGCGCCTGACGGCCTGACCGCCAGCGGCCAGTCGCCCCACCCTCTGTGGTACCGTCCGCGCGCTCCGGTCATGATGGCGCTCGTGCACGACGACTTTCGCGCTGACCGGGTCGCCGCCGAAGCCCCCGTCGAGGAGCGCGCGCCCCGTGCTGCAGGCCCCTGCGGGCACCCCGGTGCTCGTCGTGCTCGTCGCGCACGACGGGATGGCCTGGCTGTCGCGCACACTGGCCGCACTCGAGGCGCAGACCCACCCCGCGGTGTCGGTGCTGGCCGTGGACAACGCCAGCACGGACGGTACGCGCGAGTGGCTGGTCGACCACCTGGGCCCCGACCGGGTCCTGCTCGCTGAGCGCAACCTGGGCTTCCCCGCGGCGGTTTCGATGGCGCTGGACGCCACCGGAGCCCATGACGCGCCCTACGTGCTGCTGCTGCACGACGACTGTGCGCTGGCTCCCGACGCGCTCCACCACCTCGTCGCGGCACTCGACGCCGACCCCCGTTTGGCCCTGGTCGGCCCCAAGCTGCATGCCTGGCAGCAGCCTGAGACCCTGCTGGCGGTGGGTTGGACGATCGATGTGGCCGGCCGGATCGTGACCGCGGTCGACGAGGGCGAACGCGATCAGGGCCAGCACGACCGGGAGCGCCAGGTCCTGGCCGTGTCAAGCGCCGGCATGCTCGTGCGCCGGGAGGTGTTCGACGGCCTCGGGCGTTTCGACCGGCGTTACCACCTGTTCCGCGACGACCTCGACCTGTGCTGGCGGGCCCGGCTCGCCGGCTACGACGTCGAGGTGGTGCCCGAGGCCACCGCCGAGCACGTGGCTGCTGCCGACACCTTGGTCCGTCCGGGTCCGAGCCGGTTCGTCGACCAGCGGTATCTCTCGGAGCGCAACACCCTGGCGACCCTGCTCAAGAACCGCGGTGCGCTGCGTTTGGGGCTGGTCGTCGGGGTGTACTTCCTGGTTGGGCTGGCCAAGATCGCCGGGTTCCTGCTCACTCGCAGGTTGGCGGACGTCACCCGCACCGTGCGTGCCTGGCTGTGGAACGCGCGGCACCTGCGCGAGACGCTGCGGCTGCGCCGCCAGGTCCAAGGGCTGCGGCGGCGCTCCGATCGGGAACTTGCCCCCCACTTCGGCCGCATCGCTCCGCGCGTGCGGGCCTACGTCGAAGCGATCGCCGAGTGGATCGCGGGCGGGGACGTCGTGGCTGGCCCCCCGCCGGTGGAGCGCCGCCAGGGCCCGCAAGACCCCGAGCCGGTCCTGCGCAGCATCGTTCGCACCGTGCTCGCCCGCCCGGTTCCGGTGGCGGCCACCGCGCTGGTCGCGCTGCTGGTGGTCAGCGGCTGGCCGCTGCTGCGCTCCGGCACGCTGCGTGGCGGTCAGCTCGCCCCCTGGCCTGCCTCGCCCGGGGCCTTCCTCGGCGACTACGTGTCGAGCTGGCACGCCGCCGGCGC
The DNA here is from genome assembly GCA_007134165.1 of Nitriliruptoraceae bacterium. Taxonomy (GTDB): domain Bacteria; phylum Actinomycetota; class Nitriliruptoria; order Nitriliruptorales; family Nitriliruptoraceae; genus SKJO01. The sequence continues at coordinate 4,313 of SLLJ01000264.1, forward strand.
CTTCGGTACGACCCTGCCGCCCTCTCCCGCCCAGGCGCTGCTCGGCGCCCTGCACCTCGCGGTCGGCGGCAACAGCTACCTCGCTCCCCGGGTCCTGCTGCTGGGTACCGTGCTGCTGGCCTGGGTGCTGGCGCTCAAGGCCGCGCAAGCCTTCTCCCGGCGCAAGTTGCCTCGCGTGGTCGCGGCCAGTGCCTACGTGCTCTCCCCGCCGGCCGTCGCCGCGCTGACCACCGGACGCATCGGCGCGCTGGTGGTGATCGCGGTGGTGCCGGGGCTGGTGGCGGCGGCCACCACCCTGCTGCGCTCCGATGTCCCGGTCGACCGGGCTTGGCGGGCGATTGCCGGTGCGGTGTTGCTCACGGCGGTGGGTGGCGCCTTCGAACCCGTCCTGCTCGTGGCGGTGATCGCCGGTATCCCCGTCGCGCTGGCGATCGCGATGCTCCGGGCCAGCGACCCCGGCTGGCTGCTGGTCCTGCTGATCCGGCTGACCACCGTGGCGGTCGTCCCCCTCGTGCTGCTGCTGCCCTGGAGCCTCCGGCTGCTCCGTCCTGATGGGCCGCTGCGTGCCGGGACGGGGGGTGAACTGGTGGTCGAGCCGCTGTGGCGCTGGCTGGTCCTCAGTCCGCAGCTGGCCGGAATGCCCGGCACCTACGCCGGAGTCGGTTTCGTGCTCGCCGGGTTGCTCGGGCTGGCGCTGGCGGCCCCTCGTGCGGGTCGTACCGTTGCCGGTCTGTGGGCGATCGCGGGTGTCGGGGCGTTTGCCGCCTGGCTGCTGGGCCGCAGCGGATCGGTGGCCTGGCCGGGTCTGGGCCTGGTGCTGACCGCCGGGGCGTTCGCCTCGCTGCTCGCGCTCGCCTTCGCGACCGGTGCCGGCCAGCTCGGCCGGCACGCCTTCGGTTGGCGGCAGTTGGCCTCGCTGGCCACGGGACTGGCGGTGGCGCTCAGCCTCGGTGCGGTCGCGGTGTCGCTGGTCCGCGTTCCGTGGGACGCCTACGCCGTCGATGACGACCCGCTGCCCGCCTTCATCACGGCCGCAGCCGACCAGGCCGACTTCCGGGTGCTCGTGCTCGCCGACGACGGCCCGGTCGTTCGCTTCGAGGTCGTCCCCGCCGCCGGCCCGACGATGGCGGCCTTCGGGGTGGCCGACGCCGCCGACGTCCTGGTCGGTCCGGTCGTCGCCGACCTGGTGGGTGGGTTCGACGCCGGGGCAGCCGAGCGGCTCGGTGCGCTCGGCGTGCGCTACGTGGTCGTCCCCGAGGAGGTCGGCTCGCCCGAGCTCGATGAACTGCTCGACACCCAGCTCGGGCTCGAGCCCCGGCCGGTGGACACGGGCCGGGTGCTGCGGGTGGTCACCTGGGTACCCCGGGCCGCGCTGCTCGCTCCCGACGAAGCCGACGCGCTGCGTGCCGACGCCCGTGCCCCCGACCCCGAGCAGGTGGCCGCTCTCGAGTCCGACGGGCCGGGCCGTTTCACCGGTCGGGCTCCGTTTGGCGGCACCGTGCTCGTGGCCGAGGCCGATGACCGCGCCTGGCAGGTGTGGGCCGGCGGACGCCTGCTCGAGCGTCGCGAGGGGCCGCTGGTGACCGCCGAGGGTGCGGCACGGGGTGAGTACGTGGAGGTCCGACACGCCGGCGACGCCCGGGGGCTGGCGATCGCGGGGCAGGTGCTGGTGCTGCTGCTGACGATCTCGCTGGCGCTGCGGCCGCCGGGCTTCGCCGCGGACCTCGCGGCCGCCTCGCCCACCCGCCAACCGGAGGGCGGGTCGTGAGCGAGTCGACCCTCGATTCCGGGACCCCGACCCGGCGCGCCTGGACCTGGGGGCGTGCGGCGGTGCTGGTGGTGGTGCTGGTGGTCGGAGCCGCGTTGGGCGTGGACCGCATCGTGCCGCCCCCGCCCGAACCCGAGCTGCTGGTCGCACCCGAGGGCGAGGCCCGCACCGGGTCCCGGGTGTGCGTGGTCGGTGGCCGTGGCGGCGGCGCAGAGGTCAGCCTGCACCTCGCCCGGCCTGGCATCGAGGAGGACCTGCCCGCCCGTCTCGACGTCGAGGTGGTGCGCGACGGCGGCCTACGTGCCCTGCCGGTCCCCGAACTGCTGCCGGGCTCGGTGGTCCCGATCGAGATCGACGGGGCGGGGCCGCTGCCGACCCGGGTCCGGTGGCGTGACGCGCCGGTGGCCGTGGAGCGCTCGTGGTCCACCGGTGGGCGCCTGCCGCCGGGCCTGGTCGCCGGCCCCTGTGCCGCCGTCGTCAGCGAACGTGCCGTGATCCCGGGTCTCACCACCCTGGGAGGCGCCGAAGCCCGAGTGCGGCTGGCCAACCCCTTCCCCGGGGATGCCAGCGTGCGCATCGGCTTCCTGGCCCCTGAGGGCCCCGAGGACCCGCTCGTGCTCGAGAACATCAGCGTGCCGGCCTTCGAGACCCGCGAGGTGGTGATCAACGAACATCTGCCCGAGCGGGCCGATCTCGCGGCGATCGTCGACGTGCGGGCTGGACGCGTCGCCGTGGAGGGCGTCCAGGCCCACCGGGCTGCGATCGGGGGCATCGACGCGGTGTCGCTGCTCGCTGCCTCGACATCGCCCTCCGAACAGTGGACGCTGCCGTGGCTCGGCAACGGGCCCGCGGACCGATCCTGGCTGTGGATCACCAACCTCGGTTCGCGCGACGCGCTCGTCGAGTTGGCCTTGGCCACCGGCGATGGGGGGCTGGTGCCCGACGGGCTCGGTGAGCTGACCGTGGAAGCCGGCAGCCAGTTGCGGGTCGACCTGCGCGGCACCATCCCCGAGGATCGTGACCGTGTCTCGCTGGTCGTGCGCTCCCCGGGCGCGCCGGTGCACGTCTCTGCCGGGATCGAGCGTCGCGCCGACCGTCCCGCGGACACCGCCATGGCGGTGCAGTTGGGCATCCCGGAGCCGGATGCGCTCTGGGTGGTCACCGGGGGACCGAGCGCGGAGCGCGACGAGCGGCTGCGGCTGGTCAACCCGGGGAGCGAACCTGCGGTGGTCGACGTGGCGGTGTTCGCGGACGGCCGACTGCAGACGCCCGCCGAGTTCGCCGGGCTCGAAGTCGGGCCGGGTGCAGCCGCGGAGGTTCGGCTCAGCGAGGTGCTCGGTGAGGTCGATGCCTGGGCCGCATTCGTCATCGCCAGCGAAGGTGAACTCGTGGTCGGGCGGGTGGGTGAGCGCCGCCGGCCCCCGGCTGCGCCACCGCCCGATGTCGATGACGAGGCACCGGACGACGAGGCGCCGGAGGACGCCGTGCCCGACGACGAGGCGGAGGGGCCGGACGAGGACGCGCCGGAGGACGCCGTGCCCGACGACGAGGCGGAGGGGCCGGACGTGGATGCGCCGGACGAGGACGCGCCGGACTCCGAGGAGGACACCCGGCGCGAACCGCGGGCGTTCGTGCTGGCCGCGGGGACACCGTCGCACGCCTTCCGGCCACTGGTCGCCGGGCGGCCGGTTCGGGAGCAGCCTGGCCTGGTTCACCGCTTCGGCACCGCCACCTCCGAGCTGCGGTGAGTCTCAGTTCCCGTCGTCGAGCCCCAGCGCCCGTGACAGCTCCTCGGCCACGAGGTGCCGGATCAACTCGGTGAGGTCGGCGGCGGTCTGTGCCCGGGCCTCGAGTGCCCGGCGGTACAGGGTGATGTGGTGGGCGGCCCGCGGACGGCGAGGTGGCGCGTAGCGGATCAGGTCGGGGGGTCCGGTGGCGGGCTCCGGGGGCACGGCCAGGACCCGCACCTCCAGCGCACCGACCGGTTCGGCGACGGTCTCGGGCAGACCGGCCAGGGCGAGCCGGACGAGCTCGTCGAAGCGCGCGGCGCTGC
>SLLJ01000036.1 GCA_007134165.1 Nitriliruptoraceae bacterium
ACACCTGGCTACCGGGCGGGGTCGGCGCGAGCAGGCTGGCAGCCCGCGCGGATCGACGGTTGGCCCGACGCGCCGGCGCGATCGTCGTGCCGAGCCGGTTCGCCGCCGCCGGGTTCCCGGAGCCACGCACCCGGGTCGTGCCCTGGGGCGTGGACCTCGAGGTGTTCCACCCCGAGCGACGGCGACCGCGGGCCCCCGGGGCCGAGATCCGGCTGGTCACGGTCGGACGGCTGTCCGCGGAGAAGCGGCCCGAGCTGGCCATCGACGTCCTCGTGGCCCTGCTCGAGCGCGGCCTGGACGTCGAGCTCGCGATCATCGGCGACGGTCCGCTGGGCCGGCGGGTGCGCCGACACGCCAGCGGGCTGCCGGTCCGCCTGCACGGACACCTGCCGGCCGAGGCCGTGGCCGAGCAGCTCGCGGCCGCAGACGTGGCCCTGTCGACCTGCCCCGCAGAGTCCTTCGGGCTCGCCGCGCTGGAGGCGCTGGCCTGCGGAACCCCGGTGGTGGTTCCCATCTCCGGGGCGCTGCCCGAGGTCCTCGGGTGCCAGCCCGGCTCGCCCACGATCACCGAGGCCGGCGCGCTCGCCTCACCGACGCCGCTGGCGATGGCCTTCGCGGTCCAGCGCCTGCTGGGCATCGACCCGTCGCAGCGGCGTGCGGCTGCCCGGGCGCGCGCGCAGCGCTATCCCTGGTCGCAGGCGGTGGATGCGATGCTCGCGCTGCACTCGGGCTCCGTGGCCCAGCTCGCCGTACCGTGAGGGTTCCGCGCGGCGTCGTGGCGCTGGCAGCCCGCAACCGCCGCCGGGTTCCTCCGAGGGTCGTGGGGGCCGTGATGGAGGTCCTTTCCGTGCTCGACCGCGGGCCGACGACCCGACGGCCGCTGCTGGTGCTGCCGTCGGTACCGCGGGTGCTGGCGATCGCTCCCCACCCCGACGACGAGACCATCGGCTGTGGGGGGACCCTGGCTCGGTTCGCAGCCGTCGGTGCAACGGTCGAGGTCGTGCTGGTCACCGATGGGGGCGCAACGCTCACCGCCCGCCGTGCCACCCAGACGATCCGGTCTCAGCGCCGCGAGGAGGCGCGCGCTGCCTGCGGCATCCTCGGGCTCGGCGCGCCACGCTGCCTGGGCCTGCCCGACGGCGAGGTCGGCGCGCATCTCCCCCAGCTCGCGCAGGCGCTGCAGGAGGCGATCCTCGAGGTGCAGCCCGACCTGCTGCTGGCCCCGTGGGTTCTCGACGCCCATCCCGACCACCGCGCGGTGAGCCACGCCCTGGCCCACCTGGTGTCCCAGGGACGCTTCGACCCCGAGGTGGCGGACACGGCCCTGAGCCGCGTGCCCGAGCTGTGGGGCTACGAGGCGCACACCCCGATCCCGCTCCCCGACCGGGTGATCGACATCACCGAGGTGCTCGACCGCAAGCAGGCCGCGCTGCAGGTGCACACCACCGCCGGGCGTGCCTTCGAGCTCAGCGCGGCCCTCGCGCTCAACCAGTGGCGGTCGTTGGCGACCCGGGCCGGCCTTGGTGCCGCCGAGGCGTTCCTGACCCAACCCCTCCCGAAGCTGCCGGCATGCATCGACCGTGCGGAGCAGGCGCTCGGACCGCTGATCGAGCCACGCGTCGAGCGCGACTGAGCCGAGCGCCGGTCCGGGACCAGGTACCCGACCGCGGGTCAGTGCGTCAGTGCCTCGTCGGTGGCGCGAAGCCGCTGGGCCACGCCCCGCAGCACCTCGAGTGTCAGCTCTGGGATGGCCAGGAGCAACGAGTGGAACTGCCGCTCGCCGATCACCAGCAGGACCATGGGCGTTTCGGCCGTCACCGTCGCGGATCCCGGCTCGTTGTCCAACAGCGACAACTCCCCAACGAAGTCGCCCGGGCCCAGATCCGCCAGGTGCAGGTCCTGGCGAGCGACCGAGGCCGTTCCCTCGACGATGACGAACAGTTCGTGACCCAGTCGGCCTTCGCGGCAGAGTTCGTGACCGGCGTCGACCCGGATCTCGTCGGCGTTGCGGGACACCATCTCCAGGTGGCGTTTCGACAGGTACCGGAACAACGGGATGTCCCTGAGCAGGGCGAGCTTCTCATCACGGGTACCCAACGCCACTCCCTCCGGACCGGGCCACACTGGCCACGGTCTCGATCCTAGACGCTCGCCGGGGCAGGGGTCGTGATCCTGGCCAACCGGCGGCCGACCTGGCAGGGTTGTCATCCGGTCGGCTCGATGCCCGCGATGCGCCGCCCACTGCGCCGACCGCTGCGATCGTCGCGCAAGGACCCCGCGCTGCACCGCACGAGGACCCCGCGAAGCCCCGACGAGGACCCCATGAGCACCGCCAAGACCGCCCGGGACCGCTACCCCGACGCACTGCGGGCCGGGGCCTTGCTGGTCGTCGTGTTCGGACACTGGCTGGCGACCCTGCCGCGGCTGGTGGACGGCCGGATGGTCGACACCGAGCACCTGCTGACCGTGTGGGACGCCGCGGGACTGCTGACCTGGGTGCTGCAGGTCGTGCCGGTGTTCGTGTTCGTCTCGGCAGCGGTCGCGACCGACGGAACCACCGCCCGGATCGAGGCGGGCGACAGCCAGCGCACCTGGTGGGCGGGGCGCGCGCTGGCGCTGGCCCGCCCCACCGTCACCTACCTCGCGGTCCTGGCCGTCCTGGCCGTGATCGCACAGTTCACCGGCGGACGGCTGCTCGGCCCCCTCGACCACTCGCTCACCATTCACCTGTGGTTCCTGCTGATGCTGCTGGCGGTGCAGGCGCTCCTGCCATTCAGCGTGGCCGCCGACCGGCGCTACGGCATGGCGGCCGTCGGGGTGCTGGTCGCCCTGGCTCTGCTCGCCGATGTGTTGCGCGCCGGGGTGCGTGCCCCCGGTGAGCTGCTCGAGCTCGGCACGCTGGTCACCTCGACGACCGGTGGAATCGCCTGGGTCAACTACCTGACGGTGTGGCTGGTTCCCCAGCAGCTGGGCATCGCCTGGCGCCGCGGACGGTTCTCGGGTCCGAGGGCCGGGTTCGCGCTGATGGGCCTGGGGCTCGCCTGGCTGGCAGCTTCGACGCTCAGCGGCTATCCGACGGCGATGGTCGGCGGCGACCTCGAAGGCAACTCCAACGTTCTGCCCCCGACCGTTGCGCTGCTCGGGGTGATGTGGCTGCAGGCCGGTGGGGTGCTGGCCGCCGAGGGGCCGGCACGCAGGATGCTCGAGCGGCGCCGGGTGGGCCGAGTGGTGGCACTCCTCGGAGCGCTGGGCATGCCGCTGTATCTGTGGCACAAGCTGGCCGAGTTGCCCGCCGCCTGGCTGGGTGAGCGCATCGGCGCACCGATCGACGCTGGCGTGCCGGGCGAGCCCGGGTTCTGGGCCGGCCGCGCCTGGTGGCTGGCGTTGTGCGCGCTGGCGGTCGCCCCGGTGATGGCGGCAGTAGTCGCGTTCGAGACCCGCCGTCGGCCCAAGGTCCCCGCGGCCAGCGGACGCGTTCCGACCCTGGCGGGGGGTGCGAGCCTGGTGCTCGGCATCGGCGTGGCGATCGCACTCGGGGCCTGGCCTGGCGCGGTGCTGGGGGTGGTGGGCGTAGGGGGCGCCTCCGCCCTGCTGCGCAGACGGCTTCGGGCCCCGGCCACCGACGCGACCTGACCCGCGCCGCCCAGCGGCGACCTGACCCGCGCCGCCCAGCGGCGACCTGACCCGCGCCGCCCAGCGGCGACCTGACCCGCGCCTGGGTCCGCGGCAGTGGGCGCAGGGCGCGCGATGGCTCCACTTCGGGGACTGGCTTCGTGCGCCATGCGTTCGCATCGGAGGGCGCTCGGGTACCCGATCGCGGCCGTGGGCGGCCGTTTGGACGGACTTCGCCCTCGGAGGTGGACGTTGGGCCACCCCGCCGGTGCCAATCGGCCGAGCCGGAGGTCGACCTTCCCCCGGTCTCTCCGCGCCGCCACCGGGCGTCGCACCGGGCCCCACATCGCGCGCTGCCCCTCGGCGACGCACGGGATGGTCCACCCCTCCCCCAGAATCAGCGAGTTCAACCATGCGCTTGGCGTCCCACTCCCACCGCTGCACCCACCGTCGACCGCGTCCGGCCAGCGTCGGCCGGCTAGCGCTGACGGCCCTACTGCTCACCGCGCTGCTACCCGGTGCCCAAGCATTGGCCGCCCCGTCCTCGGACGGCGGCTTCGTGGACACGGCAGGAAGTGGGTATGCCGAGGCGGTCACCGCACTGGCCGATCAGGGCATCGTGCGCGGCTGCGCCCCGGAGCAGTTCTGCCCGCAGCGCGAACTCACCCGCGGGCAGTTGGCCTCCATGCTGGCCGAGGCGCTGGCGCTGCCGCCGACCGAGTTCGGGCACTTCACCGACCTCGAGGGCTCCGTTCACGCGCCGGGGATCAACGCACTGGCCGAGGCCGGCATCACCCGCGGCTGCGGTGCCGGGGCCTTCTGCCCGGACCAGCCGGTCAGCCGCGCGGAGTTGGCGACCCTGGTGGACCGGGGCTTCGCCCTGAGCGAGGCGCCCGAGCGGTTCTTCGCCGACACCCGCGGCGTCCACGCCTCAGCGATCGACCGGCTGGCGGCGGTGGGGATCGCGGCAGGGTGCGGGGACCCGTTGACCGCCTTCTGCCCCGAGCAAGCGGTGGTGCGCTGGCAGGCGGCGCTGTTCGTGGGCCGGGCGTTGGAGTTGGTTCCACGCGTCGAGGTCACCACCCTGGCCGAGCGCGCCGAGCAACAGGCAGCCATCGAGGCCGAGCAGCAGCGCCGCCGCGAGGAGCAGGAGCGTGAACACGTCCGGGCCGAGCGGGAGGCGCTTTGGGACCGCGTGGCGCGGTGCGAGTCGGGCGGCAACTGGTCGATCAACACCGGCAACGGCTTCTACGGAGGGCTGCAGTTCGCCCTCTCGTCGTGGCGCTGGGTTGGTGGCAGCGGCTACCCGCATCGAGCAAGCAAAGCCGAGCAGATCCGTCGCGCCGAGGTCCTGCTGGCGCGTCAGGGGTGGCGGGCCTGGCCCTCCTGTTCCCGGCAGCTCGGGCTGCGCTGAGCGGGCCGCGGTCCGCCGGCCTCCCACCGGCGCACGGCGGCCCGCCACGCGCTCCGAGTGTCGAGGTCGGCGGGTGCCGGTCGGCGACGCGCCACCTCGACGACCCCGAGCCCGGCGAGCAGTTCGCGGGCACCCCGATCACCGCGGAGGTCCGCGAGCCGTGGCAGCACCCGGCGCGCGAAGGCCACCGGATGGCCGGAGCCGTCGTCGTAGCGCACCCGCGCCACCGGGGCACCAGCGCGCACCGCCGCAGTGACCGCCCGCACCGTGTCAGCACCGACCTCCGGCTGGTCGGCGAGCAGCACCACCACGACGCCGGCGTCCAAGTCGGTGGCCGCAGCGATCCCGGCCAGCAGCGAGGCTGCCTGGCCCGCCGCGACCTGCGGAGTGGTCACGACGTGGATCGGATGCTCCTCGCTCGCTGCCTGAGCGACCCGCCGGGCCTCGTGGCCGACCACGAGCACCACCTCGTCGGCGCCGCCGTCACGGGCCGCCGCGACGACGTGGGCGACGAGCGGACGTCCCCCCAGCCGGGCCAACTGTTTGGTGCCACCGAAGCGGCGCCCTTCGCCAGCGGCGAGGACCACGGCCACCATCGAGCCACCTGCACTGCCGCCCACGGTCAGCACTGAACCTCCCGAACACGCTCCGCGCACCGTGTGGCCCGCGGCGCAGCCAGACACTCGGAGGCCCAGACGGTGAGCTGCCGCTCGCACGCGCGAATGCGCCGAGCGCCCGCAGCCGCGGTCTCGGCGCCGATCAGCTCAGCGGCCGCGCTGACGCGGGGATCGGTACCGGCAACGCGGTGGCGCCCATCAGATCCTCGTCCACGGCGGCCGCACAGGCCCGGCCCTCGGCGATCGCCCACACGATCAGGCTCTGCCCTCGGCCCATGTCGCCGCACACGTAGACACGGTCGGCATCGGTCCGGTAGTCGTCGGTGCGGGCCACGTTTCCGCGGTCGGTCAGCGACACCCCCAACTGTTCGATCAGCGGCGAGCGCTCCGGACCGGTGAATCCCATCGCCAGCAGCACCAGGTCGGTCTCGAGTTCGAAGCTGCTGCCCTCCACCGGCGTGAACCGCCCGTCGACGAACGCAACCTCGGCGGCCACCAGCGCTCGCACCCGCCCCGACTCGTCGCCGAGGAACCGTTCGGTTGAAACGCTGAACACCCGCTCCCCGCCCTCCTCGTGGGCGGAGGAGACCCGGAACTGCATCGGCCAGGTCGGCCACGGGTTGGTCCGGGGGCGCTCGTCGGGGGGACGGGGCATGATCTCGAACTGGTGCACGGAGGTGGCGCCCTGTCGATGCGAGGTGCCCAGGCAGTCCGCCCCGGTGTCGCCGCCGCCGATGATGACCACCCGACGTCCGGCGGCCGAGATCGGCACGGAGTCGACCGGAAGGTCACCCTCCTGGGCACGGTTGGCCAGCGGGAGGAAGTCCATCGCCTGGTGGATGCCTTCCAACTCGCGGCCCGGGATCGGCAGGTCGCGGGCCTGGGTGGCCCCTCCGGCGAGCACGATGCGGTCGAACTGCGCCCGCAGCTCAACGGCCGTGAGGTCCACCCCCACCTCGACACCGGCACGGAATTCCGTGCCTTCGGCCATCATCTGCTCGAGCCGCCGGTCGAGGTGCTGCTTCTCCATCTTGAACTCGGGGATGCCGTAGCGCAGCAGCCCGCCGATGCGGTCATCTCGCTCGAGCACCGTGACCTGGTGCCCGGCGCGCGTGAGCTGCTGGGCGGCGGCGAGCCCCGCCGGGCCCGAGCCGACCACCGCGATGCGGTGCCCGGTGCGTACCGTCGGCAGCACCGGTGTGACCCACCCTTCCGCCCAGGCACGGTCGATGATCTCGACCTCGACCTGCTTGATGGTCACCGGGTCCTGGTTGATCCCGAGCACGCACGCGGCCTCGCACGGCGCCGGGCACAGCCGCCCCGTGAACTCCGGGAAGTTGTTGGTGGCGTGCAGCCGTTCGATGGCGTGCTGCCAGTGGTCGCGGTAGACGAGGTCGTTCCACTCCGGGATGAGGTTGCCCAGCGGACAGCCCTCATTGCAGAACGGGATGCCGCAGTCCATACACCGGCTGGCCTGGGTGCGCAGCATCTCGGGTGCGAAGGGCAGGTACACCTCCCGCCAGTCGCGCACTCGCTCGTCGGTTCCACGGCGATCAGGCGTGACCCGGCCGTGCTTCAGGAATCCCTGGATGTCTCCCATGTCCTCACCTCACCCGGTGGCCGAGGCCATGACGGCCTCGTCGACGTCACGGCCTTCGAGCTCGGCAAGCCGGATGGCCTCGAGCACCCGCCGATAGTCGCGGGGCATGACCTTGCGGAACCGGCGCAGCTGCAGGTGCCAGTCGTCGAGGATGCGCTCGCCCACCCCCGAACCGGTTGCCTCGACGTGCGCCGCGATGGTTTCACGCAGCCATTGCGCGTCACCGGCCTCGACCGCCTCGAGCTCCACCATCTCGAGGTTGACCCGGGAAGCGAAGGTGTCGTCAGGGTCATAGACGAAGGCGATGCCCCCGCTCATGCCGGCCCCGAAGTTGCGGCCGGTGGGTCCGAGCACGACCGCCCGCCCACCGGTCATGTACTCGCAGGCGTGATCACCAACGCCCTCCACGACCGCGACCGCTCCGGAGTTTCGCACGCAGAAACGCTCACCGACGATCCCGCGGGCGAACAGCGTGCCTCCGGTGGCGCCGTACAACAGCACGTTGCCGGCGACGATCGCCTGCTCGGGTACGAAGTCGGGGTGGTGCTCCAGCGGTGGACGCACCACTAGCCGGCCGCCCGACAGGCCCTTGCCGACGTAGTCGTTGGCATCGCCGTTGAGGCGCAGGGTGATGCCCCGGGGCACGAACGCCCCGAAGCTCTGCCCGGCCGAGCCGGTGAAGGTGATGTCGATGGTGTCGTCGGGTAGTCCGAGCCCGCCGAAGCGCCTGGTCAGCTCGTGGCCGAGCATGGTGCCAACGGTGCGGTTGCGGTTGGTGATCGGCAGTTCGACGCGGACCGGCTGTTCACGCTCGAGAGCCGGTTCGGCCAGCCGGATGAGCTCCAC
>SLLJ01000086.1 GCA_007134165.1 Nitriliruptoraceae bacterium
GCTCGACGCACTGTTCGCCGAAGCCGCCGGCCACCTGCCGCTCGGCGTGAGCTGGCAGGCGGGCCACCCGACGCTCCGGCTGTGGGCACCCACGGCCCTGCGGGTGACGCTGCACCTGTTCGACGACCCGCAGCCGCCCGATCTGCGTCGGCCCCTGCACGGCTCGGAGCCGGTCGCGATGCGACGCGACGAACCCAGTGGGGTGTGGCAGGTCGACGGTCAGCCGGCCTGGGACCGTCGCTACTACCTCTACGAGGTCGAGGTCGTGCGGCCCGCCACCGGTCGGCTCGAGACCAACGTGGTCGGCGATCCCTACGCCCGGTCGCTATCGGCCGACTCCCGCCGCTGCCAGCTCGTCGATCTCGCCGCCGAGGATCTCGCGCCGCCCGGCTGGTGGACCCACCCGCTGCCCCCGCCGACCGAGATGCTGCCGGTCGGCTACGAGCTCCACGTGCGCGACCATTCGGCCCACGACCCGTCGGTGCCCTCGGAGCATCTCGGCACCTACCTGGCCTTCACCCACCCCGACAGCCACGGCATGCGTCACCTGCGCCGGCTCGCCCAAGCCGGCCTCACCCACGTGCAGTTGCTTCCCGTCACCGACTTCGCGACCGTGCCCGAGCGCCGCAGCGAGCAGTTGGTCCCCCACATCGACGTCCCGCACGACCCGGCCTCGGAGCGGCCGCAGGCCCTCGTGGGCGCGACCCGCAGCCGTCAACCCCACGCCTGGGGCTACGACCCGCTGCTGCCCGGCGTCCCCGAAGGCAGCTACGCGACCGAACCCGACGGCACCGCCCGGATCGTGGAGCTGCGGCGCATGGTCCAGGCACTGCACGACACCGGGCTCAGAGTCGTGCTCGACGTCGTCTTCAACCACACCGTGGCGGCCGGCGAGCATCCGTGGTCGGTGCTGGACCGCATCGTGCCCGGCTACTACCACCGGCTCACCATCGACGGGGCGCTCGAGACCTCCACCTGCTGTCCGAACCTCGCACCCGAGCACCGCATGGTCGGGCGCTACGTCGTGGACACCGTTCGCGACTGGGCCCGCTTCTACCGCATCGACGGGTTCCGTTTCGACCTCATGGGCCACCATCCGCGCGACAACCTGTTGGCGGTGCGCGCCGCCCTCGATGAGGTTGCGGCCGAGGATCCCCACCGTCGGACGGCAACCGACGACGCCCCGGCGATCCTGCTGCTCGGCGAAGGCTGGGACTTCGGTGAGGTCGCCAAGGGTGCCCGCTTCGTGCAGGCCACCCAGTGCGAGCTGGCCGGGACGGGCATCGCCACCTTCGACGATCGACTGCGCAACGGGGTGCGCGGCGGAGGCCCGGGCCACGACCCGCGGGCGCAGGGCTGGGCCACCGGGCTCGCGACCGTCCCCAACCAGAGCGAAACCTCCGACGCCGCAACGGTCTGGCGACGAGCGATCCTGCATCAGCGCTGGGTCCAGATCGGGATGGCCGGCGGCCTGGCCGACCTCGAACTGCCGATGGCGGCAGGACAGGTCCGCCGCGGCGACGAGATCCACTTCGGGTCCGCACCGGCCGGCTACACCCGTGATCCCGTCGACCACGTGGTCTGCGTCTCGGTGCACGACGACGAGACGCTGTTCGATGCGATCGCGCTCAAGGCGCCGGCCGAGCTGCCCACCGACACCCTGGTGCGCATGCACCAGGTGGCGCTTGCCGTCGCCGTGCTGAGCCTTGGACCCGTGCTCCTGCACGCGGGCTGCGAGTTGCTGCGTTCCAAGTCGCTGGACCGCGACAGCTACGCCTCAGGGGACTGGTTCAACCGACTGGACTGGACCCGCAACTCGCACAACCTGGGCATCGGGCTGCCCCCGGCCGAGAAGAACGGCGAGCGCTGGCCGCTGCTGCGCACCGTCCTGCGTCAGCGCACTCCACCCGTTCGACACCACCTCGACGCCACGCTCGCCCACCTCACCGAGCTGCTGCGCATCCGGCGTGACGCCCACGTCTACACGCTGCGCACCGGCGCGCAGATCCGCCGACGGGTGCGCTTCCCGCTGGTCGACGGGCTCGAGGTTCCCGGACTGATCGTGCTCGAACTCGCCGGCCTGGGCGATCCCGACCTGCTGGTGGTCGCCAACGCCCGCCCCTACCCGGCAGGCGTGGAGGTCCCGTCCCCGGCGGACCGGTGGGCGCTGCACCCGGTCCAGCAGGTCTCGCACGACCCACACGTGCGCACCACCACGGTCGTTGACGGGCGGGCACACGTGACGCCGTGGACCGTCGCCGTGCTGCGCGACGCGACGGTTCCTGCCGACTGACCCGGCGCGGGGGCCGACCCGGCGAGGGCGGCGTCAGCCCTTCAATGCGGCCCGCATCGCCACCGCGTCGTGACCGAGCGCGGACCGGCCATCGAGCAGCACGACCGCACGGGCCCAGGCCATCGCCTCGGAGCCGATGGGCTCATGCCGCCAGACGACGTCCTCGTGGCGCCGGGCCTCCTCGAGCTCCCAACCCACGGCGGCCAGCCGGGTCGCCGCCGTGCGCTCCACGACCGTGATCGGGACCCCCCTCCTCCGCGCGCCGAGCACGTGCGCCACGCACCAGCCGTGCGCCCGCTGCACCGCGGCGTGCACCCGCGGATCGTCCTGGAGCGCGGCCAGGCGCTGCTGCCGACGCAGCTCGACGCGGTCCACCGCCCGGCAGGCGGGGCACGGCGGCTCGGGCAGCACTCGAGCGGCCGCGTCCCGGACCTGGTGCAGCACCCGACCCGGCTGCAGGCGCCGGCCCCCGGACGGGGGCGCGGTCAGCGCCGTCCACCATCCGCGCGGTCCCGGGTCGCGCAGCCCCGTCAGCACCGCCTCGAGGCCGGCGAGTCCCTCGAGCAGGCCGCGCCGGGCGGCCCGTGCGGCCGGGAGCACCGCCGAGCGCTCGTGGGCCGCGAGATCCTCGAGGTGGGTGGCACACAGCACGGGAGGCTCCACTCCCGCCCTGGCGGTGTCCGTGCGGGCGAGTTCGGCCCCGAAGTGGTCGAGGTAGGCCGCGAGGCCGTCCTCCCGGGCTCGGCACACCGGACAGGCCATCGGCTCGAACTCGGCCAGGACCTGCGCGAGCAATGGCTGACCGACGTCGACGGGCGGTGGCCGGTGCGCCCGCAGCCGGGCCCGACGCCGGGCGTCCGCCTCACGTCCGACCAGGGCGGTGAGCAGTGGCGTGCCGTCGTCGGCCTCCTCGGCACGGACCCGGGCCACCTCGACCACCGCCCGCAGGCCCGAAGCGGGCCCACCGGCGGCGAGCACGGTGCGCACGTGCCGCTGGCAGAGTCCTCCCGCCTCGACGAAGGCGACCGCCACCTCGGCGACCGTCAGCAAGCCGAGCAGCGAGGCCAGTTCACGGTTGACCGCCGCCTGACGGTCGACACACGCGTGGCATCCCGGCGTGCCGGGCGACGTCGTGGCCACCACCGCTGCGGCGGCGGCTGCGACCCCGATGAGCACGTCGGTCAGCGGCCCGCCTGGGCCCTCTCCGGCGACCAGTGCCCGAAAGTGGGCCGGGCAGACGCCGAGGTCGGCCGCCAGCCGGTGTCGGGTGCTGGGCTCCGCGTGCTTCTCGGTGCGGAACCAGCGCAACCAGGTGGCATCCGCCCGACCAGCGACCCGGCAGCCCAGGCATCCGCCCTCGGCGAGCAGGGCGGTGAGATCGACGACCGATCGGGACGACGGCGCAGCGATCGCAGGGCTCCGGCACGGCTCCGGGGAACCGTAGCAGGGCCCGGGAGATCAGCCTGATCAGCCCTGGTGGGAGTCGTCGTGCTCGGCGATCTTGGCCCGCACATCTTCCATGTCCAGCGCCTTGATCTGGCCCACGAGGTCCTCGAGCGCGTGCTGGGGCAGGGCCCCGGGCTGCGAGAAGACCATGATGTCGTCGCGGAAGGCCATCAGGGTCGGGATCGAGCGGATGTTGAAGCTGGCGGCCAGAGCCTGCTCTGTCTCGGTGTCGACCTTGGCGAACACGACGTCGTCGTGCTGCTCGGAGACCTCTTCGTACCAGGGCGCGAACATCTTGCACGGACCACACCACTCGGCCCAGAAGTCCACCAGCACGATGTCGTTGTCGAGGACGGTGCGTTCGAAGGTGTCGGCAGTGAGGTCGACGGTCGGCATGATCCAGGCTCCTTGCGGGTCGGTTGGCAGCAATGCGCGTCGGTGGGAGCAAACGCACGGATCAGTGCGGACATTCCGCCCGCCAAAGGTGCAATCCGGGCCGCGATCGGCAATAATCAGGGAATAGGTCGCGGTTCCAACGAAGCGCGAGCGGTCCGGGTGGGCGGACGACCTCAGGCACCGACCCCGGACCCGCGCACCGGCGACCAATGCGTGGGCAGCCCCGACGGGTGCGACGCCGAAACGCCGTCCCCACCGGGCGGCGAGGCGATCGAAGGGCACACATCATGGCACAGGCAGAGCGACGGTCATCCGACGAGCGGCGCCAGGTCAACGATCGGCGCAGCGTCGGGGAACGCCGTGAGCAGCTCGTGGACGCCGCGATCGAAGTCCTGGCCGCCGAGGGGCTCACCGGGGCCACCACCCGGGCGATCACCGATCAGGCCGGGCTGGCGCTCGGGGCGTTCCACTACGCCTTCGAATCCAAGGACGCCCTGCTGCGCGCGGTGCTCGAGCGTCGGGCCGAGGACATCGAGACGGCACTGGTCACCGCCACCCGCGACATCTCCTCGGTCGAGGAGGTCGTCGACCGGCTGGCCGAGGTGGCCTGGGCCATCGTGCAGGGGCGACGCGACCTCGAGATCGCGATCTACGAGCTGACCCTGCATGCACTGCGCAACCCCGAGCTCGCCGCGGTCGCTGCCGGCAAGTACGACCGCTACGTCGAGGTGGTCCGCGAGGCCATCAGCGGCGTCGTCGACCGGCCCGACGAGAACGCTACCGAGGAGATCGCCCGCTTCCTGGTCGCCACCCTGGACGGGTTGATCCTGCAGGACCTGGTCCACGGCGACCCGGATGCGGCCCGCCGCCGGCTGCGCATGCTCTCCCGGGCCGTCACCCCCGTGGCCCAGGGCGAGCACCCCGCTCCGGTCGCGGCCACCCCGCACGCCGGGTGAAGCTCACTCCCCGCGCGCGAAGCGGTTGGCGAGCCGGTCGAGGTCGATGACCCGGAAGCGTCCCTCGGCCCGGACCTTGCGTTGCTCGCCCTGCGTGAGCCAGGCCCGGACCGTCAGGTCACGCTCGTCGCGGCCGCCCCGCCCGACGAGCTCGGCCCGCAGCTCGCAGGGCTCGTCCACGTGGACCGGCCGCAGGTAGGCGAGCGACAGTTCAGCGGTCACCGCCAGCACCACCATGCGCACCAGCAGCCGGCCGAACAGGTCGTCGATGAGTGCAGCGGTCGCTCCCCCGTGCACGACCCCGGGACCACCCTCGAAGCGCTCGTCGAAGGTGTAGACGGCCTCCACGGCGTCATCCTCGGCAGCCCGCGCCTCGAGCTTCAGGCCGACCGGATTGTCGGGACCGCAGCCGTAGCAACCCAGGTGATGCACGGGCAGCATCTCGCCGGGCTCGAAGCCCTCACCGCTGATCGCCGCGACGAACCGTTCGAACTGTGGGTGGCTGCCGGGGTCGAAGGCCACGGTCGCTCACACCCCCATCGTGCGACCGATGATCTCCTTCATGATCTCGTTGGTCCCACCGTAGATGCGTTGCACGCGGGCGTCGGTCCACGCCCGGGCGATCGGGTACTCCCGCATGTAGCCGTAGCCACCATGCAGCTGCACCCCGGAGTCCACCACCTCGCCGAGCAGGTCGGAGAGCCACCACTTGGCCATCGCCGCCTCGTCGACCGTGAGCTCGCCCGCGTTGAGCGCCTCGATGCAGCGGTCGACGAAGGTCTGCCCGATGGTGATCTTGGTCTTGAGCTCGGCGAGCACGAACCGGGAGTGCTGGAAGGAACCGATCGGCCGCCCGAAGGCCTCCCGCTCCTTGACGTAGTCCAGCGTCAGATCCAGTGCGGCCTGCGCGCCGGCCACGGACCCCACGGCGATGCTCAGCCGCTCCTGGGGCAGCGCCTGCATGAGGTAGACGAAACCCTGACCCTCGGCTCCCAGCAGGTTCTCGGCCGGAACACGCACGTCATCGAAGAACAGCTCGGCGGTGTCCTGGGCGGGCATGCCGACCTTGTCGAGCTTGCGTCCGCGGGAGAAGCCCTCCATGCCGCGCTCGACCATCAACAGGCTGATCCCGCCATGCTTGGCGTCCGGGTCGGTCTTGGCCACGACGATCACCAGGTCGGCGAGGATGCCGTTGGTGATGAAGGTCTTGGCCCCGTTGAGCAGATAGCTGCCGTCGTCCTGCTGGATCGCGGTGGTGGTGACCGCCGCGAGATCAGACCCGGTGGCCGGCTCGGTCATCGCGATCGCGGTGATCGCCTCACCCGAGCACATCGGCGGGAGCCAGCGCTGCTTCTGTTCGTCGGTGGCCAGCGCCAGCAGGTAGGGCACGACCACGTCGTTGTGCAGGGGGAAGCCGACCCCCGACGCCCCGACCTTGATCAGTTCCTCGGTGATCACCGTGTTGTAGCGGAAGTCGGGGATCCCTCCGCCGCCGTACTCGCTGGGCACGTCGGTGCACAGCAGGCCGACCGCGCCGGCCTGCTTCCACAGCTCGCGGGGGACCATCCCCTGCTGCTCCCACTCGTCGTGGTAGGGCGCGATCTCGTCGGCCACGAACCGGGCCACCATCGCCCGGAACTGCTCGTGCTCCTCGGTGAAGATGGTGCGTTGCACGCTCGACCTCCAGGGGCCATCGTCGGGCGGGGCGGGGATCTCGGGGCGGACGGCGACCGTGCAACGGCCTATCGGGCCGGCGACCTATCGGGCCGGCGACCTATCGGGCCGGCGACACATCGGCGCATCGGCGCGGAACGAGCTCGGCTGATCCGTTCCGGGTTGGTGACGATACCTGCTCGGCGTCATGGTCAGAAGATGCCGGCACGCTGGATCGCCACGATCCCCACGATCGCGAGCACCGTGCCGACCACCACCCGGATCCACAAGGCAACGACCTTGCCGGTGCTGACCTCCCTGACCTCGTCGGAGCCGGGGAAGGTGCCGGTCCGCCGGTAGCGCAGCAACGCGGCGAGCGTGCCAAGGGCCATCGCCGCACCCAACGCCGCGAAGCTGCCCACCAGCAGGAAGGCCCACGAGGTCTCGCCCACGACCGCCTCCTGCTCGCCGTCCTCCTCGGGCCTCCAGTCTAGGTTGCCGGCGCGGGGGCCCCGTCCGCCGCGTCCAGCCGGCTCACAGGCACGAATGCCGGGTGACATCCAACCCCTGCCCCTCCCGGAGTGTCACCATGGCCACCATCAACGCCGTCATCACCTCGCCCGCCTCACCTCAGGCCTGCTTCGACCACGTCGCCGACTTCACCACGACCGCCGACTGGGACCCTGGCATCACCTCGGCACGTCGCCTCGACGACGGGCCGATCGGGCTGGGCTCGCGCTTCGAGGTGGGAGTGCGCCTCGGCCTGGTCTCCGTCCCGTTCGTCTACGAGATCACGGCCTTCGAGCCCGGCGAGCGGGTCGTGCTCACCACCCACGGCCCCGCCCACCACGGGGTCGACGACGTGCGCTTCGCGCCGAGGAACGCCGGCGGCACCGAGGTGCAGTGGAACGCCGAGTTCCGGGTGCGCGGACCGGGCAGACTGATCGACCCGGCGCTGGGGGTCGGCTTCCGTCGCGTCGCCAAGGCCGCGGTCGCCGGCCTCGAGAACGCCCTACAGGAACTGGTCTCCTCGCCGTGAGGTGACCCGGCAACCTCCCGGGCACGCCCGACGTCCAACCGTCAGCAACCCACCAGATGGCCGGGCTCGCGGCGGCGGAGGACAACGATGCAACCTCGAGGTGCCGCCAGCGCCCGCAGCGCCCGGACCTTCTGGCCGCATGCCCTGCTCCTCGTGGTCGCCGCATTGCTGGTCGCCGGCTGCTCGGGCGGTTCCGAGGGCCTCGAAGAACCACTCGGCCGGGACGACCTCGACCACGCCGTCATCGACGGGAGCGAGCAGCCGCGCGAGGAATCTGGTGGCGAAGCACCGGCTCC
>SLLJ01000144.1 GCA_007134165.1 Nitriliruptoraceae bacterium
CGGCGGGCGGCCCCGGTCAGGCCTCGCTACCGGCGCGGGTGGTGTAGCGCTTGCGGTTCTCGTGGTGCTCGCGGTAGTCACGGTCGCGGTTCATACCCCGCCCGGTGGCCACGAACACCACCGCGACCAGTCCGACCGCAGCCGCGGAGATGCCGTCGCCGGCCACCGCCACGAAGAACACGACCAGCGCGAGAAGGGTCGCGTACCCCAACCAGGCACGCACCTGGGAACGGCCGACGAACAAGCCGGCGGCCAGAGCCACCCCCGGCACCCCCACCAGCAGCCAGCTCTGCAATACGTCCACGTCGCGTCCTTCTCCGAGCGGGTCGCCCCCAGCCTAGTGGTTCGCGCACGAAGGCCGGGTTGGCAAGCCGCAACCGGTCGCGAGCAGGCCGCCGAGCACCGCCGAGGGTGCCGTACCGGTTCGGGTCAGTGACCGGCAGTCTGCTGGTCGTCGCGGGTGGCGAACACGGCGTCGCGCGCCGCCTTGCGGGCCAGGGCGTCCGAGTAGCCACGCCGCTGCACGTAGCCGGTGACCCGACGAACTGCCGCCTCGGCCTCGATACCGGTGAGCTGCCGCGCGCGCTGCTGGGCGAGGGCAAAGGCAGCGGCCTGCGGATCCTCGGCTTCGGCTCCGGCCAGGGCCTGCTTCAGCAGTCCCGGACCAAAGCCGCGAGCGGCGAGATCGCGCCGGATACGGGCCGGCGCATGACCTCGCTGCCGGCGCTCCTCGACCAGGGCAGCCACCATCGCGACGTCGTCGACCAGTCCTTGGCGCCGGGCGGTGGCCAAGGCCTGCTCCACGACCACCGGAGCCGTGCCACGTGCCGCGAGCTTGGCGCGCAGCCGTTCTTCGCTCTGTGGCGTGTTCGCGGTCGAACGGCGGACGAAGGCCACCGCCGCCGCGACGTCGTCCTCGAGCCGCGGTTGGGGCGACCGAGTCGAGGCGGCGACATCGGCGGCCTCGACCTGCTGGTCGCCCTGCTGGTCTGCGAGCCGGGCAGCCTGCCGGGCCGAGACCGGTGCAGAATCGGGCGCACCGGGCGGCAACAAGCGCGGCCGCGTCACCGGTTCCCGACGCACGCCGCGGGCGGCGAGCCAGGCCTCGGCATCACGGAAGGAGGACGGTTCGGCTTCCGGGGCGGGTCGAGGGTGCTCGGCGGGCACGGCTCAGACGTCCTGCCCGGCATCGGGCTGCTCCGTGGCAGCGAGTGGGGCCACCCCGAGCTTATCCTTGATGCGCTTCTCGATCTCGAGGGCGACATCGGGATGCTCGCGAAGGAACAGCCGGGCCTTCTCCTTGCCCTGTCCGAGCTGGTCGCCTTCGTAGGTGTACCACGCTCCGGCTTTGCGGATGACGGCCTGCTCGACCCCGACGTCGATCAGCGAGCCCTCCTTGGAGATGCCCTCGCCATAGATGATGTCGAACTCGGCCAGCCGGAAGGGCGGCGCGACCTTGTTCTTGACCACCTTGACCCGGACCCGGTTGCCGACGGCGTCGGTGCCATCCTTCAGCGTCTCGATGCGTCGCACGTCGAGCCGCACCGAACTGTAGAACTTCAGTGCGCGCCCGCCCGGGGTGGTTTCGGGCGAGTTGTGGACCACCACCCCGTCGGCGAGGTAGGTGTGGGTGCCTTGCACTTCGAGGTCGTAGCGGTGCGTGTGCCTGCCGCTGGGAACTCCACGACGGATCTCGACGATCGGCATCGGGACCGCGACCTTGCGCGGCGCGACGAACTGTGGCTCCACCTCGAAGCGACCCCGGTACCGGGGCATCAACTTGTGCTCCATGCTGGGATGCACGTACGGAGCCACCAGTTCGTGCAGCTTGGCCGTCTGCGCGGTCGGGAACAGCAGCACCTGCTGACCGGCACGCTCGATGAGCTTGGCGTGGAGGTCCCAGGTGTCGGCCAGGTGGTCGCGGAGCCGGACTCGGGAGCCAGCTTCCAACGCCTGCACGCCGATCTCCACCCGACCCGATCCACCGCGGGTGTGTTCCCGTCGCCTGTTCGACAGCCGGGTGAACACCCCGTCGTCCTGGTACCACAGGGCGATCGACAGCGGGGTGAGCCGCTTGAGGTAGTCCCAGCTGAGCACCTTGTGCCCCCCGATCTCCATCGCCCGACGGAGTTCAGCGAGCTCGGGGAGCGCCTGCAGCTCCCAGAAGACGGCACCGGCATCGTTGGTCGACCGGCTCACGGCGACGTTGCCGAACATCGAGGCCTTCCAGTCGCCGTAATCGCGCTGCTGGGACTCGTGCCCCAGTCGCAGGCGGGCAGCGTGGCCGCTGCTGGTTGGCGACAGCGCACCGTCACCGAGCAGGGTGCCGAGCAGCGCCTCCCACTGCAGCTCGGAGAGCCGGTAGTCGACGGACTGCAGCACCTGGTCGCCGACGGCGAGTTCACCGGCGGGCACCCAGCCGTGCGGCGTCGAGATGAGGTGGTTGTCCGTGACCGAGAACCGCGAGTCGCCTTTGCCGCTCGCCACCCGAACGTGGAGGAACTCGTCGGTGTGACCGTTGTCGAAGTGGCCCACCACACGTCGGGGAACGAACGCGTCCCGTTGGATGTCGTAGGAGAGAACCTCGACATCCAACTGCTGGTCGACGATGCGGCCGATCTTCTCCAGGCTGCCATCGGCGAGCGTGACGCGGGTGTCGTACGAGAAGCACCCGAACATCACCCCGACCTTCTCGCGCAACTGGTTGATGAACACCGCCATGGTGTCCGAACGCTTGAGCGAGCCGGCGAGCTTGCGCAGGGCCTGGGACATCAGGCGGGCTTGCAGGCCAACGTGACTGTCGCCCATCTCGCCCTCGATCTCGGCCCGGGGGGTGAGTGCTGCCACCGAGTCGATCACGACGATGTCGACGGCCGCGGACCGCACGAGCATGTCGGCGATCTCCAGCGCCTGCTCGCCATTGTCGGGTTGGGAGACCAGCAACTCGTTGATGTCGACCCCCAGCGCCCGGGCGTAGGTCGGGTCCAGGGCGTGCTCGGCATCGACGAAGGCGGCGATGCCCCCGGCACGCTGGGCCTCGGCGACCACGTGCAGCGCCACGGTGGTCTTGCCCGAGGACTCCGGGCCGTAGATCTCCACGACCCGGCCGCGGGGCAGCCCTCCGATGCCCAACGCCAGGTCCAGCGACAGGGCGCCGGTCGGGATGGCCGGAACCTGCACGGCGGCCGCGTCACCCAGCCGCATCAGGGAGCCCTTGCCGAACTGCTTCTCGATGTTGGCGAGCGCGAGATCCAACGCCTTGTCGCGGTCCACGTCGTCCTCCGTTGAAGTGATCGGTCGATGAACTGGGAGCGGGAGCGGGGGCGGCACGACCGTACGTGCTGCCTGCGACCAGGGCACGCCGTGCGGGCGTCACTCTGTGGACGGGGACGATACACGAACGGACGTTCGGAGTCGAGCAGGCCGACCGAATGCCAGCATTCGTTCCGTGGCAAGCTGATTGTTACCCGCTCGTCATGTGCCGTTGGCGTGCCGCACGTAGCATCCGCGCAGCGCCGCACCGGTCCTCTTCTCCCGACTGAGGTGGTGTGCCCGGCCATCACCCGGGCCGCGGGTTCCACCACCCGTCCGGCCCCACCCGGTGGACCGCCCCACCGGGCTGCGAGCCCTCGGGCGCCCCGCGCCCGGGGGCTCGCTCCTTCCCCCGGGCGCGACAGCACCCCCGATGGCCGGTAGCGTGGCCGCGTCGACCCGCAGGAGCGCTTCATGGCCAACTCGACCGGCTCGCGCCGATCGCCCGCCGGCACCCGGTTCGTCTTCGTCGACACCGAGGCCACCGGGCTCGATCATCAGCGCCATGAGCTGACCGAGGTGGCCTGGATCGTACGCTACGAGGACGGCCGCGAGGTCGAGCGCCAGTTCTTCCCCCAGCACACCACCGACGGCGCCGACGACGAGGCGCTCGAGCTCACCCAGCACGCCGCGCGGATCGCCCCCCAGGACAAGACGCCGGCCAAGGAGTGGCTCACGACGTTCCTGAGCGACGCCGAAGGTGCGGTGCTGGTGGGTGCGGTCCCCGACTTCGACGCCCGCCACCTCGAGCGCATGTGCCGCAAGCTGGGTCTCAAGCCGACCTGGGACCACCACCTGCTCGACGTCGAGACCCTCGCCCTACCCCTGATCGCCCCCGGTCCCGAGGCGCCGCGCAGCCTGGCCAAGACTTGCGCCGCACTGGGTATCAGCCACGACCGCGACCAGGCCCATGGGGCGCTGTACGACGCCCACCAGGCCAAGCTGGCTTTCGACCGCGTCTGGGAGGTACTCGCGCAGTTGCGTGCCGCCGGGGCTCCACTGCCCGCGCCCGTCCCCCGCGAGCGTCCCGGGGTCACCCCGGCTAGCGGGAGCGAACCGACCGGACCCGAACCGACCGGACCCGAACCGACCGGACCCGAACCGACCGGACCCGAACCGACCGGACCCGAACCAGCCGGCACGGTTCAACCACCGAGCACCGGCGCGGCCACGACCTCGTAGCGCGGCGCCCCCGTCCCGAGGTGCGAACGCCACACGGTCAACTGTGCAGCGGTCCACCGTAGACCATGCAGCGGCTGCAGGCGCTGCTCGACCCGAGCGACCGCGGCTGCGTCGACCTCGCCGCGCCCGGACCGGGCCAGGGTGAGATGGGGCACCACCTTCTGCGCCCGCACGGGCAGGCCCGCCCCGACCAACCGCGTTTGCAGCCGGGCACCGAACTCCACGAGCGCACCCGGCGGTCGGTCGTCAACGCCGATCCACAGCGCCCGCGACCCGAAACGTCCAGCGGGCCCGAGCGACAGGTGCACCGGCTGCTGCTCAGCGGCCAGCTCGGCCACCAGAGTTCGGACCTCGCCGAGCCGGTCGGCTTCGACCTCACCGAGGAAGGCCAGGGTCAGGTGCCAGCCGCTCGGTGGGGTCCAGCGAAGCTGCGGCAGCTCCACGTCCAGCGGCCCGGTCACCGACCCGAGCTCTGAACGCACGGATGCGGGCACCGCGAGCCCGACGAACAGCCGCATCAGCGCTCCAGCAGCCGGCGCCGGAGCAGGTCCAGCGCGGCTGATCCCAGCCGTGCGATGACCTGACGACGATCACCGGGCACCAGCCGCCCATGAACCTCGCTGGTTCCCGACGGGCCAGCCAGCGCCCAGAACGCGGTACCCACCGGAAGCTCCCCGACCGGGTCAGGCCCGGCCACCCCGGTCACCGCCAGTCCCCAGTCGGTCGCGAAGCGTTCACGCACCCCGACCGCCAGCGCCTCGGTGACCGGCGCGGACACCGGACCGTGCGCGGCGAGCAGCCCGGCATCGACCCCCAACTGCCGGTGCTTGGCCTCGGTGGCATAGACGACCACCCCACCGCGCAGAGCACGGGAGGCACCGGGCACCCGGCCCAGCCGCGCAGCGACGTCGCCGGCCGTGACGGACTCGGCGCAGGCCAGCCCGTGACCGGCCTCGGTGAGCAGCCGCAGCACCGCGTCCTCGAGGGCCTCGTCGTCCACGCCCGCAACCGCCGGCCCCAACGCCCGGACGACCTCGTCGACCGCAGGCTGCGAGGCGAGCTGCGCCGTTGCCAGGTCGACGGCGCGCACGGTGAGTCGCACGTCGATGGCGTCAGCGTGGGCGAGGAACGCCAGGGTCAGCTCGGAGCGGTCGGCGAACAGCGGCTCGACGACCGCTGCGACATCAGACTCCCCGCGACCGACCACGTGGACCCGGCGGGTCAGGGACACCCCCGCTCCGGCGCGCGCGAGGATCTCGGGCGCGACCTCGGTGGTGAACAGCTCCCGCAGCTCCCAGGGGACGCCGGGCAGGGCGTAGAGCCGGGCCAGGTCCAGGTCGAGGGCGAAGCCGGGGGCCGTGCCCGCCGGTCCGAAGGCCCGGGCTCCGGCGGGAACCCGGGCCTGGCGCAGGTTGGCCGGCGCCATGCGCCGGCCCATCGCGGCGAACCGTTGGCGAATCTCCTCCTCGAGGTCGTCGCGGTGCTCGAGCCCGACTCCGGCGGCGGCGGCGACGGCTTCGCGCGTGAGGTCGTCGCGAGTGGGGCCCAGCCCCCCACCGATCACGACCAGCTCGGCGCGGGCCGCCAGCCAGTGCAACGCCTCGACCAACTCGTCGAGCTCGTCACGGGCCGCGAGGTGGTGGTGGACCTCGACGCCAAGTTCCCTGAGTCGCTGCGAGATCCAGGTCGCGTTGGTGTCGGTGAGATCGCCGAGCAGGAGCTCGCTGCCCACCGACAGGATCCCGGCGCGCAGCGGCCCGACGTTCACGACGACTCCGTTCCGTTGCGTTGGTGACGGGCGAGGCGGCCCGCACGGAACGCGTACTCGATGCCCGACCAGACGGTCAAGGCAACCGCGACGTGCAGCAGCGGGGTGGTGATCTGCCCGGGCATGCCCGGCGCCAGGAAGGCCGCCACGGCGACAACCTGGGCGAGCGTCTTGGCCTTGCCCCAGGCGCTGGCCGCCATCACCAGCCCGAGCCGGCGCACCAGTCGCACGCGCAGCACGGTGACCGCCAGCTCGCGCACCACGATGACGTTGACCGCCCACCAAGGCAGGTCACCGACCAGTGCCAGGCTGGCCAGCGAGCCGATGATCAGCAGCTTGTCGGCGATCGGATCGGCCAGTTGCCCCCAGCGGGTCACCCCGTGCCAGCGTCGGGCCACCCACCCGTCGATCGAGTCCGTCGCCGCGGCGAACAGGAAGATCCCGAAGGCCCACCAACGAGCGACATCACCGTCGGTGTCCACCGCCAGCAGCCACAGGATCACCGGCACCAGCAGCGCCCGCAGGAAGGTCAGCAGGTTGGGGACGTTGAACCAGTGCGGCTCCGGCGGCGGGTCGAGCAGCGGCTGCACCCGCGGCGTTCCGCCGCCCAGCAGCTCGGGGTCCGAGGCGG
The DNA here is from genome assembly GCA_007134165.1 of Nitriliruptoraceae bacterium. GTDB lineage: Bacteria > Actinomycetota > Nitriliruptoria > Nitriliruptorales > Nitriliruptoraceae > SKJO01. The sequence goes on from SLLJ01000144.1 coordinate 6,894, forward strand.
GCTCGTCGGGCTCGGAGGGATCAGCCACCGTGCGCCTCCGAAGCAAGGTCGTCCACTTCCGCGACGAGGTCGACGCCGATGGCATCGCGAACCCTCGCGGTGACGATTCGGCCCAGCGGCACGCGCGCCGGACGGCCATCCTCGCCGATCAACTGCACCTCGCCGTCGGTGTCCGGTGCCTCACGGTAGGAGCGACCCACGGTGAGCTCCGGACCGGCCTGCTCGACCAGGACGTCGAGGTCGCACCCCACGAATGCGCGTGCCGAGTCGTCGGCCAACCGCTCGGTCAGAGAGGCCAGGCGCTCGAGGCGCTCAGAGGTGATCGCTTCGGGGACCTGGTCGGGCAGACTCACCGAAGGGGTGCCGTCCTCTCGACTGAAGGCGAAGAGCCCGACCCAGTCGAGGCGGTGCGTCACGAGGAACTCCTCGAGCACCTCGACGTCGCGGGCGGTCTCACCGGGGAACCCGAGGATGAAGTTCGACCGCAGCACCGCCTCGGGTGCGAGCCGACGGATCGTGTCGATCAGCGTGCCGAAGCGCTCGTGATCCCCGGAACGGCCCATTCGCTGGAGCACCGGGGCGCTGACGTGCTGCAACGAGAGATCGAAGTAGGGAGCCACGTGGGGCTCGGCGGCCATCGCCTCCAGAAGCTCTCGCGTCAGCTCCGCGGGCTGGAGATACATCAGCCGCAGCCGCTCGATGCCGTCGATCGCGCCCAGCTCCCGCAGCAACGCGGGCTGCAGCGCACGACCGCCGGGAAGGTCCTTGCCCCAGGAGGTGGTGTTCTCGCTGACCAGCACGAGTTCCCGGGCCCCGGATGCCGCCAGCCAGCGCGCCTCGGCCAGCAGTTCCTCGAGCGGACGAGACCGGAATCGTCCCCGGAACGAGGGGATGGCGCAGAAGGTGCACACCCGGTCGCAGCCCGAGGCGATCTTCAGGTAGGCCCACGGGCCGCCGTCGTGGACCCGGACCGGGAAGCTCGGGCCGCTGGCGGGGACCCGATCCAGGGCGTCCTGCGGGGCCTGCCGCGACTCGCCGGGCGCGCGCTCGCGCACCGTGAGCCCGAGCAGGGTGTCGGGTGCCGCCGCGGGTGGGGCGAACTCGACCACCGGCAGCTCGGCGCGCA
>SLLJ01000466.1 GCA_007134165.1 Nitriliruptoraceae bacterium
ACCGGTCAGACGAGGCCGAGGCCAGGCACGCGGCCGCCCGTCGCCAGCTCGAGGACCTGAAGGCCGCCGACCACCGCAACGGGTGAGGTCACCGGTCCACAGGGGTCTTGACGGTGCGGGCCACGACCGTGCACCTCATCGAGCGCGCCCGCTGGGCCTGCAGGTGCGAGCGGGGCTGCGGGTTCTCGGCATCCGCGCGACGTCGGTGAGACGTTGACCCACAACTCCACACGGGCATCACCTATCGGGGTGGTGAGGACTCGCCCGCATCGACAGCGGGCGGTTCGCCGTCGTAGCCACCACGTGGGCCGCGATCAGCAGCCTGCTCTGCCACCGTCCCGACGACGGTCACGAGATCGGCTCGTACCTCGAAGGCGGCGCGGTCGCCCTGTGGTGCACCACGGCCTTCGGTGGGGGATCGAAGGTCCACGCGTAGCTCGGAACCCGACCCGCGGACTGGCCAGCTCGGGGTGTCCGCCTTCGTGTCGGGGTGTTCGACGCGCAGCCCGGAGCGCGGGTCACCGCGCTGGTTGCACCCCGGTCAGGCCCGCCAGCGCTCCATGCCACCCATGCCGTAGCGACGCAGCAGTAGCGCACGGTTGGGGTGGATCGCCATGAAGGCGGTGCCGGGCGAGCCCTCGGGGCCGCTGGGGGCGAACAGGTTCAGGTCGTAGTCGAACACGCCGTGCCACAGCCGGCGCTTGGTGTCGAGATCGTCGAGCACCTCGGCGGTACCCCACACCTCCACCCCGTCGCCGACCTCGGTCACCTGCCAGTGCAGCGCCACCCGCGGGTTGTCGGCGACGTTGCGGGCCTTGACCGAGTCGGTGCCGCACATGATCCACAGCACGTCGCCCTCCCAGCAGGGGTGCACCGGGACCACGTCGGGCTCGCCGTCGGCGCCGACCGTGGCCAGGTGCGCCCAGGGGCTGAGCTCGGCGGCGAAGGTCCTGATGTCCTCGAGGGTGGTCACGGCGGCTCTCCGTGTCGGTTGGTGCGGGGCGGGGGTCCGGCGGTGATGGCCTGGCCGTTCGGGAGGGCGCGCGCCGGGAGCCCGCCGCTGGGGTGCATCCAAGCGCTCCCGGCCCGGGATGTCGACCTCCGTCACGGCTGTGGTAAACGTGCGGCCCGTGTCACCGAGGTGCCGCCATGGGACGAAGCGTCTCCGAACGTGAGCTTCGCAACGACACTGGCCGCATCCTGCGGGAGGCACAGAGCGGCGAGACCATTGCGGTCACCAGCCGGGGAGTCGTCGTGGCCCTGCTGGTGCCGCCACCTGCCTCATCGCGCGACACGCTGCGGGTTCGGGCCGCCCGGAGGTCCGGGGGGTTCGGCGCGCTGCCACGCCAGACCCGATCGACACCGAGCGACGAGGTCCTCGACCTGCTCCGCGCCGATCGCTGACCAGCTCCGTGGACACCTCAGCGGCAGCCAGGCTGCTGGTCGGGGAACCGGAGTCATCAGCCGTCGCGGGGTGGCTCGACCGGCGGGTCGAGAGCGGTGAGGCCATCCTGTCCAGCCTGCTGCTCGAAGCAGAGTTGCGGCGGTTCGCTGCCCGCGAGCAGCTCCCCCAGATGGCCTTCGGCGAGGTCCTGGATCGGGTCGATCTGGTCGAGCCCGATGGTGCGCTGCTCCCCGAAGCACGCATCCTGCCCGGGACCGCGACCGGGCGCTGGTCAAGCGGCTGCGTGGCAGGCCCCTGCCGGCCGGACCTACCTCGCGGAGCGGATCGCCTCGACGTTCTGAAACGCGTCGCTGGCCGTCACCGGGGTGATGTCTCTGGCCCCGCTCGTCGACGCCACCCGGGCTGTCTTGCTCGACGGTGCCTGGGCCGGGCGCGAGCTCGCCGTGGTGCGTGCGTGGACGGTGGTGGGTGCGGTCGTCGCGATCTGGCGGTTCCGCTGGGATCCATGACCGTCGGCATCGGGGCCGACGACCCGTGGCGCAGCGCCGATGGACCCTGGCAGCCTCGAGGTGGCGTCGTCAGGATGACAGCGGTGCGCCTGCAGCATGCGACGCAGCGAGGCTGCACACCCGCCGCACCCGCCGGCGAGGATCTGGCACGCACGGTCGCGTGCACGGGGGAACAGGAGCTTGCGTGCCTTCGATCAATGACCTGCGGGCTGCCATCACCTCGGCGCCGATGTCCGCCGTGCTGATCGCCGTCAACCTGGCGGTCTTCGCTGCCGTCACGATCGACCGCGGGCTGCTGGACGTGCTCGCACTTCCCCCGGACTGGTCGGGGATGGCCGGGCAGCCCTGGACGGTGCTCACCGTGTTCTTCACCGCCGAGGTGCTCATCCACATCGCGGGGACGGTCCTGATCATCGGCTACTTCGGCGTGCGCTTCGAGCGGTTCGCTGGTTCCGTGCACGTGCTTGCCGTGTACCTGCTCGCCGGCCTGGCGGGTTCACTGGCGCTGGTCGCGACCGCGGTGGCCACGGGCTTCGAGGAGGCATCGGTCGGTGCATCGGCGGCGTTCCTCGGCCTGATGGGGGCGCTCGCCGTCTGCCCACGACAGACCTGGGGTCCGAAGCTGCCGGTCGACAAGGTCGTCGTCGCCGTGCTCGTCATCCAGTTCGCCCCGGTCGTAGGCTTCGGGGACTGGGTGAGCAGCGTGGCACACCTCGTTGGCTTGGTCGTCGGCGGCACCTACGGCTACCGGGTGCGGGTAGCGATGGGCCGGCGGCCGCCGACCGCGGTCAGCGGGTACCTGCGGTGGGCGAGCGGTGCGAGATCCCCGGGGCGACGCGGATGTTGACGAGCCTGACCGCGAAGAGCGCAGCCGTGTGGGTGTGCGTGCTCTACACGGTGCTCACCGTCACCAGCAGCAGCTGGCAACTGCTGCGGGGCATCGAGGACGACAGCAACCTTCACCTGCTGGCCCGATTCGCCGTGACGGTCGTGGGGGTGGGCTGCCTGGCGCTCTTCGTCCAACTGCGGCGCAACTTCCGGCGTGCTCCGACGACGAAGGCTGCCGCGGTCACCTACGTCATCGCCATGGCCATGGTCCTGGTGCTGACCTGGGGCTTCGGCCGCCTGCAACCGCTGCATCCTGACGCCTACCGTGACATCGTGATCAACTTCACGGTCGTCTGGGTTGGGGTGGCCCTGGTGGCGATCGTGGCGGCACCGGCGAGCAGTCGCCTGCGGACTCGCCGTGCTCGGGCACCGGACCGGCCGCCCAACCGACGCCTGCATCCCGAGTAGCGCCCGACCGGCACGTCGCACGGTGGCCGCCTTCTCGCAGGAGGTCCCTCGTGCCCCGTTCAGACCGCCCTTCGTGGCCAGAGGAACGGCGCAAGATGCGAGGAAGGAGACCACGATGACCCAGGTCAGGTCCAACCCCTTGTCCCTGCTCTTCTTCATCACCTGCGCGGGGGTGTTCCTCGTCGCGCAGACCACCGATCCCGAGAACGTCCGGTTCCTTGCCTTCGACTATGAGGCGCTTCCCGAGCGCTGGTACGCGATCGTGACCTACGGCTTCGTGCATGTGGACTGGAACCACATCATCGTCAACATGCTGCTGCTGATCTGGATCGGGATCTGGGTCGAGCGGTTGATCGGGCCCGGACGGTACGCCGTCGTGGTCTTCGCGGCGATCCTGGCGGGCGGTGTGACCCTGCTCGTTCGCGAGACCGCAGGGATCGGCTTCAGCGCGGCCGCAGCTGCCCTGCTCTTCTACTACCACTTTGCGTTCCCCTGGAAGCGGGAGCTGCCCCTCGGGATTCCCAACATCGTGCTGCCGATCGTGCTCTTCGTCCTGTCGCTGGCTGCGGCCATCTTCGGATGGTTCCCGGCCGTCGGCCACTACCCTCACCTGGCGGGAGCGCTGGTCGGCCTGCTGTTCCTGAGCCTGTTCCGCGCCCACCACCGGCCGTTGGAGGACGAGGACGAACCCGAGCCCTCCGCCGGGCGGGCCTGACCAAGCGAGGGGGGAGCGATGTCTCCAGCGGTTCCGATCACCGTCCGTGCGCTCGAGCCCGACGAGACCGCCCGGTTCCGGGCGGTGGCCCGCCGCTCGTTCGGGTTGCTGGACAGCATGCTGTTCTCGGTGGATGGCGAGCGCACCCTGGTGGCGTTCGACGACGACGGCGAGGTGGTGGGCGGCATCGTGCTGCGCACCTTCACCTCCGGGGGTCGCCGCCTCGGCGTGGTGGACTGGGTGTTCGCCGATCCACAGCGGGCACCGCGCGGAACGGGCGGGGTGCTGCGCGACGCGGGCCTGGCCTGGTTCGACGAGGTGGGCTGCGACGAGGCCTTCGCGAGCATCGAGCCGATGAACACCGCCTCGGAGGCCCTGCACCGTGCCGGCGGGTTCGTGCCCCTGCCGTTGCGGGCCCAGGTGGCCCGGTGGGGGTGGCGCACGCCGCTGGTCCAGGTGCGCAGCCACCTCGCCCCCCAGGGCACCAACGAGCGGCCGTGGGTGCGGCCGGCTGAGGCCGATCCCCGCTGGTGGCGACCCCGCGCCTGGTGGACGGCGACGCTGCCGCTCAACGTCGTGCTGCTCGGCATCGTCACCGTGCGCTCACCGCTGACCCTTGGCGTGGACCTCAGCGGGGTGCTGTGGGTCGCGGCGATCGTGCTCCTGCTCGTCGGGGCCCGGGAGGGCCTCGTGCGGTTGGTCGCCCGGACGTTGGGTCAGCGGCAGCCACTGCTGCACGTGCCCTGGAGCAACGGGGTCCCGGTCGCCGGACTGTTCGCGGCGGCCTTCGGGGTCTGGGTGCCGCTGACCGGATCGTCGCTGCCTGCGCCCGGCGGGACCTGGCGGCTCGACCGGGAGGCGCGGTGGATGCTGCCCGCGCACCTGGCGGGCGGGCTGAGCATCGCCGCCGTCGCGTGGGTCCTGGTGCTGCTGGCTCCGTCGGGCGAGGTGGTGCCGTGGTCCGACGTCGCCCGTGCCGCGACGATGCTGGCCTTCCTCGATCTCGTCGTCCCCGCGGACCACTTCGTGGGCACCACCTCGAGGTTGGCTTGGAAGCACTCGCCGATCGTCTGGGTACTGGTCGCAGCCCTCGGCGCCGGACCGACGCTGCTCGCGCTGCTCGGCTGACGGCACCGGTCTCGATCCTCTGATCGTCCCGAACCGTCCGCAGCCCGCCGAGTCGGGCCACGCGCGCTTCGTCGAGGCCGCCTCGGATCGCGTCGGCAGGGCTCGAGTGGGTTGGTGCCTGAGCTGAGCGCGACGGCTGGTGGCCGGGGGCACGTGTCCGGTTACGCCACCGGGTACAGCGGATCGACCTGAGCCGGACCCACGAGCAGATCCGGGGCCCGGGCAGCGAAGGCCTCGAGGTGCGGCGTGGCGTTGTGCGCCTCCCAGTGTTCGCGGGTGGCCCAGGTCTCGTGGAAGACGAACACCGCCGGGTCGTCGGGGTTGCGGTACAGGTCGTAGTGCACGCAGCCGGGTTCCTGCCTGGTCTCCCGGATGAGGTGGGCGAGTGCGTCGAGCAGTTCGTCGGCGCACTCCGGCCTGGCGATCAGTCGGGCCACGACCGTCAACGGGGTGTCCATGCGGGATCCTTGGTCTCCCGCCGCTGGTCGGCGGAGGGCCCCACCGTAGTCGCGCCAGGCGCCTGATCGGGTCGACGCAGCGGGCTGATCGGGTGGGTGAGACGAGGGTCGATGCTGGGATCGTGCAAGCTGCGACCTTCGGTCGGCCCTTCAGGGTCACATGACTCTGTCGGCCCTGCTCGGCGCGGACGCATAGTCGGCAGGCGCCGTCGCGTGACGGTGCTGCGCGCGGGGGGAGGTCGTCTGGGACGTTGCCATCGCCAGGCTCACGTGGCCCACCTCGACCGCACACGGTGTCCTGGCCGTGGTCCTGATCGGGCAGGCCACCCGCCGCCCCGCGCCGTTCGACGACCGGTGTTCCGCCCGGTCTGACCGAGAGCCGCCCTGATGCCCCCGAGTGCTCCTACCCCCAGCGTCACGCCGTCTGGTGCCCCTCAAGACGACGACCCGGAGACCGGTCGCCCCGGTCCTCCTGGCCAGCACCCTGACCGGTTGCCCCACCGCCGGCGTGGCGGTGGCTTGGGGATCTACGCACGCATGGCAGCCCGGGACTTCTCCCGCAACCGGGGGATCACCGCGGCGCTGGTCGTGCTGATGGTGCTGTCGGTGATGCTGGCCACGGCCAGCGCGGGCACCCTGACCCGACTCATCGGTGCCTCCAGCGACCTCATGGAGCAGGCCCAGGCCCCGCATGTCGCGCAGTTGCACGTGGGGGCGTTCGACCAGGGGGAGGTGGACCGCTGGGTCGCGGGGCGGTCCGAGGTCGCCCACCACCAGACGATGCTGCTGCTCGGCATCGACGGGGCCAACCTGCTGTTCGATGGCGAGGCGCAGACGGCCAGCATCCAGCAGAACTCGCTGGTGGTGCCCAACACCCAGCGTGATCTGCTGCTCGACCTCGACAACCGTCCCATCACGCAGGTCGAGCCGGGAACGATCGTGCTGCCGGTCTACCACCAGTTGGTCGGGGATCTCGAGGTTGGTGGCACGGTCCGGATCACGGGCCCGAACGGGTTCGCGAAGGACCTCACGATCGCCGGGTTCGCCCGCGACTCGATCATGAACCCCGCCATCGCCAGCTCCAAGCGGCTCGCGGTCGCACCGTCGGACTTCGAGGAGGTACGTGCCCACACCGGCGAGGTGGAGCAGCTGGTGGAGTTCTGGCTGCACGATCCCGCGACGCAGTCCTCCGGGTTCCAGAAGGACTACCAGGACGCGGGTCTGCCGCAGGCCGGCCAGATGGTCCATTCGGGGACCTTCCGGATCCTGACGATGATCGGGGACGGGATGGTCGCCGCGGTCGTGATCCTGGTCTCGATGCTGCTGCTGCTGGTGGGCATCCTGTGCCTGCGGTTGTCGTTCCTGACGGCGGTCGAGCAGGACTACCGCGAGATCGGTGTGCTCAAGGCGATCGGCGTCGCGCCCCGCGACGTGCGCCGGATCTACCTGACCAAGTACGCCCTGCTGGCAGGGATCGCCTCGCTGCTCGGCCTGCTCGGAGGGCTCGCGCTGATCCCGCTGCTGACCCGCAACATCACCCGCTACATGGGCAGCGCATCCGGGCTGGCGAGCTTCATCGTGCCGACGCTCGCCGCCGTGCTCATCTTCGCGGTGCTGGTGCTGTTCGTCGTCGTGCTGCTGCGCCGCTTCAACCGCATCAGTGCGGTGACCGCGCTGCGGGCCGGAGCCACCAGCCAGCCCTCGGCGACGCGCCTGCGGCTGCACCGCTCGAGGATGCCGGTGCAGCTGCGGCTCGGCACCATGGACGTGCTCGGTCGCTGGCCGATCTACGTGCTGCTGTTCTTCGTGTTCGCCGTGACCGCCTTCATCATGATCGTGCCCGTCAACTCGGCCACCACGGCGACGGCGCCGGGGTTCATCAACTACATGGGGATCGGCACCGTCGATCTGCGCGTCGACCTGCGCCACGACGACGCTTCCTCGCAGGAGCAGTTCCAGCGCGCCGTGCTGCAGTTCGACGCCGACCCGGTCGTGACCGCGATCTCCCCGATGGTCACGACCCGCAACGACACCGTCGACCGCGACGGCATCGCCGCCAGCCTCTACATCGAGAACGGTGACCACACCCTGCTCCCGCTGACCTACGCCGACGGGAGCGCGCCGACCGACCGCTCGCAGATCGCGCTGTCGCTGCTCGCGCTGCAGGAGTCGGGCCGTGGCGTCGGTGACCTGTTGCCGGTCGAGGTCGGCGGACAGGTCCACGAGCTGACGATCGTCGGCAGCTACCAGGACATCACCAACGGAGGGCGGACCGCCAAGTCGGTGCAGCCCACCGACGGCGAGGAGGTGATGTGGTACACGATCGGAGCTCAGCTCGCGGCGGGGACGGATGCCACCGCGACCGCTCAGGACTACGGCGAGCGACTCGCGCCGGCACGAGTCGCCGCGATCGAGCAGTGGCAGGGGCAGACGCTCGGTCCGATCGCGGACCAGATCAC
>SLLJ01000018.1 GCA_007134165.1 Nitriliruptoraceae bacterium
GTTCCCGTCACCGTAGGTGTTGTGGTACGGCCGCCAGACGGTGGTGTCCAGGCTGGTGCCCCCGAACTCGTCGGACCACAGCAGCCGCCACCCCTCCCGCTCCTGCACCCCCGACATCGCGACCGGTGACGGGCTCGGGGTGTTCGTGGACTCCACCGACGTCGGCAGGGTGTGCACCTCGCCTGCCGCTCGCGCCAGGAAGGCAGCCATGTGGCCGCGGGTGACGGGATTCTCGGGGAAGTAGCGGGTGCCAGCACGGTCCCCCACGGTGATCCCAGCCTGGCTGATGCGACTGATGTCGTCAGCGAAGGGGTGGCTGGTGGGAACGTCCGAGAACCGCACGCCGCTGTTCGCCGGTGCCAGGTCCAGGGAACGAGCCAGGAAGGACGCCATGTGGGCGCGGGTGACGGGGTCGTCGGGGCAGTAGCGACTCCCGTCCCCGCAGCCCATGGTGATGCCGGCATCGCTGATGCGACTGATGTCGTCACCGAAGGGGTGGCTGGCGGGAACATCCGCGAACCGCGCGGTGCGATTCGCCGGCGGGAGTTCGAGGAAGCGGGTCAGGAAGGACGCCATGTGGGCGCGGGTGACGGGGTCGTCGGGGCAGTAGCGACTCCCGTCCCCGCAGCCCATGGTGATGCCGGACTCGGTGAGCCAGCCGATCTCCGCCGCGAACCGGTCGGTGGGAGCCACGTCGCGGTACGACGCGACATCGGCCGCTACCGCTGGTGCCGCCATGATCACGAGGAGAGCCAGCACCACCGTCGTTGCGGCCACGCCGGCGTGACGTGCGCAGGAGGGCCTGGCAGTTCGTCTCGGGGCGTCGGTGGGCGCCATCAGTGTCCAGGACTTCGCTCGGGGACCTACCGATGTCGTCGGCAGATCGAAGCCGGCTCTGAAGTCCTGCCCCGCTCTTCCGGTCCCGGCGTGAGCGTGGTTGCGGTATGGGCGGACCACCTTCCCGCAGGGTCAGGGCGACCCGATCCCACGGGCGTCAGGGTCGCAGCCGACTCCGGCAGTTCTTGCCAGTCTCCGAGCCGTCCCGATCCATTGCGTCGATTCCCGTTCGGTGTTGCCCCCGCTCCTCCCCGGCAGTCGTTGATGATGCAACCATCGCCATCGCTCAGGCGGTGGTCGGATTCGGTGTTTCCAACCACGGTCCGGGTGAAGGGTCTCGAGGTCGATGGGTGAAGCCGTGCAATCGTCGGCCGACAAGCGGCCATTCCTGTGGCCAGAGCACGGGCATCAGGCCTTCACCGGCGACCTCCACCCCCGAGGACGGCCGCTTCGAGCACTTGGATGGGCCCCCCATCATCACCGCAAGCAACACCGTGTCCGGCACATGGCAAGCTCGTCATGACGGCCCGGACGACCCAGCACCTGATAGCCACCAGCCCCGGCCCAGAAGTGATCAGGCCCTCGATGAGTAGGCGAGGAACCCGCCGGATCTCCGCCGCATCGGTGTCGAACGTCGGGTACGTCGAGAGCAACGCGAACACGGGCATGATCGTGACGATGATCCCGGCACGCGGTGTTCCAAGCTACCGACCGACGCAGACGACGAGCAGCAAGATCGCGAAGGCCGCGGCCACCGGCTTCACGATCGTGATGGCGCCACGGCTGAGGGCCACGTGACCGAGCGGTGCAGGACGCCGGCAGCCCGACGCCGGGAGTCCGACGGGATCGTCACGGTTCTGGCCGGCGGAACTCGGACACCTCACCCGTTACATCCTGCTCGGTCGGGCCTGCTGGGCGGAGGGCCAGCCCCGCAGCGACCAACGCCGTGACCATCTGGGGCCCGTCGAACCCGTAGTAGATGATGGCCGTCGCCGACATCACGAGCGTCACGTGCGCCGCGAACCGGAGACCGACCGCATGACGAGTACTCCACGCGAACAGCAAGATGCTGCCGACGAACAGTGCGAGAGCAAGGAATCCGTGGGAGAACATCACGTTCCAGATGTGCCCCTGGGTGCCAACGCTCACCCCGATGAGACGCGAGGGTCGCGGCCCTCCCCAACCGAGTAGCGGCGATTCAAGGGTGCGCTGAAAGGTCTCCTGATAGAGCGCGAGACGTCCCACGTTCGTCGTGCTGTACGTCGTCCTGAGGATGATCCGATCGATGACACCAGCCGCGACCATCACAAGGCCGGCGCCACCAGCGAGCGCCGCCACACTGACAAGCCAGACGATCCGTCCTTCGAGCGCGAGGCGGAGGAGGACGTAGCCGAGCCCGACACCCAGTGCCAGGAACATACCCCGGTTCAGGGTTGCGGCGACCGGGATGACGGAGAGCAGCATCAACGTCCCGAAGGCCCACCGTCGCCAACCTTGCAGTATCGTCAGTGCGCCGAGTGCGAAGGGGAACAGCAGCGCGTAGTTGCAGCCCCAGGCGTTGGTGTAGGCGAACGGGGCGCTTGGCCGGGCGAACACCACGGGGCTCCCCCATGGCTGCTGCACCTCGGACAGGTTCGGGATGACCCAAGCCTGTACCAGATCGTTGCTGAGCAGGAAGTCGGGCATGACGAAGGAGAGCGGCGTGCGGAAGCTCTGGTCCTCGAAGAAGACGCCGAGCATCCCTCCCAGCACGATCCAACCCCAGAACGCCGCAAGAGCCATGATGACCTGACGGTCCGACAGGGTTCGGTGCGAACTGTTGTAGACGTACAGCAGCGCGAGGGTCGCGGCAACGTAGTTGCCGAGCCGGTAGAGGAACCCGATACCTCGGCCGAACGTGTCGATGCCGACCACGCTCCCGATCACCACGACGATGAAGGCGAGCCAGGGCACCAGGACCGCTGGGAACCGCACATCCGGCAGCAGGAGCAGGTAGGCCAGCAACACCGGTGCCAACAGGATCGGGGCAAACACGCCGACGCCCAGCAGCCAGAAGACGGGGAACAGCCAGTAGAGCACGAGGATTGGCCACGCCGGGAGATCGCCGGTGGCACCTGCACCGTCGTTGGTGATGCCTCGGTCCACAAGGGGCTGCCATTGACTCACTAGATCCCCCGGCCCCGCTGCCTGGCGAACCGTGCCACCCATGCTGCAGGAAAGCCGAGCGCGACCAGCAACGCAGCGTAGGCTCGCTTCTCCGTCGGGTTGTCCGCGAGAGCGCGGCGGACCGAGCGCAAGGCGAGCCGTCGCGACCCGCTGGCGCCTTGCGCGAAGGCGATCTGACCCTGGATCCTGGCCCGACCCTCAGGGACTTCGGCGAAGTCGGGGTGCTTCTCGAGGAGGTACTCGAGACCGGAGACGATCATCTCCCACCGCGACGCGTAGAACGAACCCGCATGGAATGTGATCGACGCGATGCAATCCTGAACACAGAGGACCGGAAGATGCTCACTGACGCGGAGGAGGAGATCGTAGTCTTCGGCGTAGGAGCCAGGCAGCGCTTCATCCACCATGCCCACCACCTCGAAGAGGTCCCGCGGCAAGAGCAAGGTCACCGGGTTCACCTCCATGATGCGGTCCCGAAGGAAGTCCTTGCGCCGAAGTGGGCCGGACGGTGGGATGCGAGTGATGGTCCCGCTGTCGCTCACGACGTGGATCCCGCCGGACAGCACCGCTGGACCCCCATACGCGGCAAGGAGTTCGAACTGCTGCTCGAGGCGCGTCGGATACCAGATGTCATCGTCGTCGCAGAAGGCGATGTAGGCACCCCGAGAGGCCAGGATACCGGTGTTGCGAGCACCAGCGAGGCCGGGTGTCCGGGCATCGTTCACCAGGACGGTCAGGTCGCGGCCTGATCCGACGTCAACCTCGATCGGATGGGGTTCTGCGTTGTCGAACACGACGAAGATCTCGATCCTGCCCGGGTACGTCTGCTCCGCCACACTCGTGATCGCCTCGAGAACGAGACGCGGACGGTTGTGGGTCGGGATCACAACAGAGACCATCGGCAGATCAGCCTCCGTTCTCCAGGCTTCGTTGATGGAAGTTTTCCTCTTCGTCGGCGGAACGGGCATTTCGGTCCCTGCTGAACAGCGCCGGAAAGATAGCGGTTCCGGGCAAGCGGTCAATGAATGCCACCTGCCGCCGTCAGGCCCCGGTCGAAGCTGCCGCTCGGTGCCTCATGCCATTCCACCTGCGTGGACGCCATCGCGAGGATCCTGGTGGAACTCGGCCTGGACAGCGGCGGCAGACTTGCGGGTGTGTCCATTCGGGCGAGCCCTGCCTGCACCTCGGAGAGTTGCCGGCGAGCGATGGCCCGAATCTGATCGAACCTCCGGGTCGGACGATGGTGAAACGTCGTCAAATGGGTGATGATCGACCGGCGGACGGCCCTGAACGCATCCAGAGCAGTTTCTTGGGCGGTGACGCTCAGGTAGCGCCCGGCATTGACCTCATCGAACCTGCTGTGCAGTGTCACAAGTAGCTCGGCGTGGTTGCAGGGTGGCAGCGAGGTGGCAGACACCAGGCTCAGGTTCTCGATGTGCGCCGTCATGGTCAGTGCGGCCGCATCGCCGCCGAGTGCTACCCAACGTTGCGGTTCGCGGTCGCCGGCGCCGGGTAAAGCCCCTCCGACGCGGACGCGTCTGTCCGACGAGGCCGCCTAGTCCTTCGACGTGAAGAGCTTGGTCGGCATGCCCGGCCTCTGCTCGCTAGATCCGGGGTCGGGTGCTCGAGGCTCGCGAACCGTTCTATCTCCTGCGCGCGGTGCCGGCGCCCGGCTTGCCTGCCGGGTGGAACTCTGGGATGGCGCCCGGCTGTCTGCAGTGGCGCTCGGGGTTGGCGCCCGGGTGTCCCGCGCGGCGTTCGGGGCTGGCGCCCGGTTGGCTTGAGCGGGACTCGCGGTCGGTGCCCGGTTGGTTTGAGCCGGGTTCGGACCCGGCGCCCGACTTGCCGGACGACTGGCGACTGGGGCTGCTGCCCGGCTGGCCTGCCGACTGGACTGCTGAGACGGCGCCCGGCCGTCTGCAGTGCGGCTCCGAGCAGGTGCCTGGGCGTCCCGAGCGGGGTTCGGGGCTGGCGCCCGGCTGTCTGTAGCGTGGCTCACGGCTGGTGCCGGGGCGTCCCGAGCGCGGTTCGGGGCTGGCGCCGGGTTGGCTCGAGGGGAGCTCTGGGCCGATGTCCGACTTGCCTGCCGACTGGCGACGGGGGCTGTTGCCCGGTTGTCCTGCCGACTGGATTCCTGGGACGGCGCCCGGTTGGCTTGCGGGGAGCTCGGGGCCGGTGTCCGGGCGTCCCGAGCGGCGTTCGGGGCTGGTGCCCGGCCGTCCTGCGCGGCGTCCGGGACCGGCGCCCCGCCGCGCCGACCGGCAAGCGCGACAACTCGAACAAAGGTGTCACGCACCGTCTGCAGCACTCGGGCCGGCAGGGCCGTGCGCCTCACCACGAGCAACCACGCCTCGGATGTCGTGATGCCACTGCGGGCGAGCGCTTCCCGAGAACGCAGAAGGTCTTGTTCTCGGGTCCGACCAAGCTCGACGCACACCACGACCGCGTCGACGTGCGACGACAACTCAAGCGCATCGCCGAATCTCTCGGCACCACAGGTGTCGACGAACACCGGCCAGTCGCTCGACGCGATGATGGCCGCGGCCTCGTCTCCGGCTGCTGTCACCACCTCGACACCGCTTGACTCCAGATAGCGCAGCGGAGCCCAGGCGGGAGCAGAGAATCCCGGGTATCGCGGGTGGCGGATGAGAAGCTTTGGGTCCTTCGACGGCAACTCCCATGCCAGCACGTCCGCAGGAGTCCGCTCGCCAGCATCGGCCCGCATGAGCAGCCACGATCTGGCCTCACTGGCACCCGCAAGCCTGCGAAGCTCGCTGACGCTCAAGGCAATCTCGTCGCGTTCGACCACACTGAGCCGGCGGCGGCCGTGGAAGGGTGGAAGCAAGCCGGTCGCACGACGGCCCAACAGCCGCTCCGCGGCGCCAACCGTGACCACACGATCATCGAGGGCGTGCACCAGACCGCTGACAACCACGCCGAGAATGACCGCGAGGACCAACGCGGCAGCGACGGCGACCACGAGTCTCGGTGTGATCGGGAACGTCGGCTCCTGCGCAAAGGTGATGATCTGCCCTGGGGTGACGGTTAGCGTTGACGCCTGGCCGATCTCCTGCTGCAGACTGCTCGCACGCTGCTCCAGCATCTGACGCGCAGCAGAGTCTTCAGCGGCGTCGTCGTAGTCCGCGATGATCTGATCGAGTTGGTCACGCAGACTGCTGACATAGGCCTCGAGACGTCGGTCTGCCGTCGCGGCACGGAACTCGAGATAACTCTGTGCAAAGGCATTTGCACCGGCAGCGGCTTCTTGGGAAGACGGCGCTCTGAAGGAGATCTCCAGGATCTGTGAGTTGAGCGGGCTTCCGACGCTGACACGATCCTGCAGTTCGCGCACGTCATCCTGGAGACCGGCGATCTCGGCAGCACGTTTTGCGACCTCGCCGGACCGAAGGATCGACGTCTCGGTTGTGGTGTTGATCAACTGATTGACTGGGCCCGACGAGAACACCTCGTCGGTGATCGGGCTGATCGCGACGACCGAGTTCCCCTCGTACTGCCGGGGAGCGAGCAGGTACCAAGCGATTCCGAAGCTGAGGCCGAGAAGCACGCCGACGCAGGCTGCGAACCAGCGCTTTCGAAAGATCCGCACGTATTCGCCCAGCGAGACCGCTGCGCTGGTGTTGGAATCCATGGTGTCTGCCCCTTGTCAGCTCTTCGCCGGTGGGCCCACCGCGAGCCGTCCTTCCCGAACGGATCGAAGTGTTGAGGTTACAGCACTCCGTGCCCGCGTTCGGGGGGCGATGTCATCGTTCCTCGGGGAGCCGAGGCAACGCGCCCACGGAATCGGCGGTGCTGGTTCGACTGGTAGGACCAGGTGGACTCACCGGGTTGGTTGCGCATCACCTCACCTTCGGCCTCGTTGACCGGGAGTTAATCGTCCTGGCGCCTTAATGGTCGCTTGCGGTTGCTGCTTCGCACCAACCGGCACCATGACCTGAACGCTGCTGCCGTCGCGCACCGGGTCGGGGGGACAACCTGAGCGACAGGGGACAGCCCCCGGGACATCAGGTGTCCCGACAATGCCGTCCGGGTGGCTGGCGTGTCTGAGCGTCGCGTTGCCCGCTTCGCGCAGCAGGGGAACGGCCCGTGGGTCAAGGGACAGTGGCACTTCCTTGTGGGCGGCCAGTTGGTGTCCGTGCTGGCGGCCATCTGAGCTCCCTGTTGGCGGTCGGGAGATGCCGGGGCTGGCGGTCAACTGATCTGGCTGGTGAGACGGGGCTGGCGCGCGCAACGGTGGGGGCACACGGCAGCCCTTCAGGCCGGCAGCGTGACATCGGCCCTCGGCAGTTCGACATGGCAGCAGTGGAGGCGTTCCGCGGCGGTCGAAGTCAGACCCAGCGGCTCGAGGGCGGCCTTCAGCCGGCCAACTCCCCTCTCGGGAACACGACGTCGGCCGCCGGACCGCAGGGCGGAGGGGCAGACGCGGCGCCACCGCATCGACGTGTTGGGTCGTCAGCACTCAGGTGGTTCGTGCGCCCACGAAGAGTGAGAACAGCTGACGGCTCTGATCGATCGGAGCGCCCTCGAATTCGCCCCGGCGCCGTCGGGGACCGGGTCTCTTCCCCACCAGCCGACCGCCCCGATGAATCTTTGGACATCGACGCTAAAGCGCATGAGCGGTGGCGCCGATGGTGGTCGGGACACCACGTGCGTTCACTGCTCACTCCCGCGGTCGTGCGAGGTCCTGCTCCCTCGGTCGACATGGAGACACTGCTTTGCGGTCACTCGCCACCAACACCTCCGCGGTCCGCTTGATGACGCTACTGGTAGCACTCCTGCTGACCATCGCCATGATCCCGGTCTTCGTACCGATTCAGGCCGCCGCGATGTCGGGGGTGCAGGAGCGGGAGGGGTGGCGGCTGCTGTGGTCCGACGAGTTCGGGGGCACCAGCCTGGACACCACCGTCTGGCGGCCGTACCACAACACCTACGGTGACGGGAAC
>SLLJ01000399.1 GCA_007134165.1 Nitriliruptoraceae bacterium
CCGGGCCACCGTGGTCAGCGACGGCTGCCGAACCTGAAGGGGGTGGGGCGGCCGGGCAGGAACGCTGACTGCCGCTCGGCGCACAGACCCGCCCCAGCCGAAGCCCCCGGGTGCGCTGTGCACTGTTGTGCGTGCGCTCAACGGCCGCTCAACGATGCGACGGATGCCGCTCAGGGATGCGGCGTACCCAACCGGTCACCGATGTCCGGCTGCATACGCCGCGTGGTCCACGCTGGAGGATGCGGCGTACCCAACCGGCCACTGATGTCCGCGTGGGTACGCCACATCGGCGCCCCGGCAGCCGACGGCGGAAAGGACGGCCGACGGGGTGGCCGGCGGACCAGGCCGGCGGACCAGGCGGGGCGGACGGACGACGGGCAGGCAGCCGTCGGGAAACGCTTGGCGGTCACCTAGGATCACCGACCATCCATCCCCCACCCCCGCGCCTAGGAGCCCCGCAACCGTGGACCGCGCCGCCACCGCCCGCCAGGTCGACCTGCTCGACCGCCTGCTCGGCGACGCCATCGAACATGTCGACGGCACCCCGGCCCGTGAGCTGCTGCGCCGGGTCCGCGCGCTCGCGCACGACCAGCGCGACGACGCCACGGCCGCCGCCGACCTCGACGCCCTACTGTCAGGAGCCGGGGTCGAGGACCTGACCACCGTGGCCCGCGGGCTCAACGCCTGGTTCCACCTCGTCAACCTCGCCGAGGACCAGGCCCAGGCCCGTCAGCTCGCGGTCGAACGGCACGCCACCGCGGACCGCGACGAACCGCTGGCCGAGACGCTGGCCCAGACGGTCGCGACCCTCGATGGCTGGGGCCTGGACGCCGACGCACTGGCCGGGGCCCTGTGCGACGTCGAAGTGCGCCCGGTGCTCACCGCCCACCCCACCGAGTCGACCCGGCGCACCGTGCTCACCAAGCTGCGGCGCATCTCGATCCTGCTGCGCGACCTCGACGTCCCCGACCTGCTGCCCGACGACCGTCGCCGGCTCGAGCGCGACCTCGCCGAGGAGCTCACCTCCCTGTGGCTCACCGACGACACGCGCGTGCGTCCCCCGTCGGTGCTCGACGAGGTCCGCAACGGGCTGTACTGGTTCGACGCGACGCTGTTCGACCTCGTGCCCCGGCTGTACCGCGATCTTGCCGAGGCGGTGGCCGACCACCACCCCGACCTCGTGCTGCCGCGCCACCGCTTCCTGCGGTTCGGGTCGTGGATCGGCGGTGACCGCGACGGCAACCCCAACGTCACGCCGGAGGTCACCGAGGCCACACTGCGCGAGCACCAGGTCACGTCGATCAAGCTGCTGCGCCGCAGCATCGACCGGATGCGCGGCCACCTATCGGTCAGCGAGCGCCACGGCATCAGCCCGGAGCTTGCCTCCCGACTCGAGCAGCTGCGGGCCTGCCACCCCGCCGCGGCCGACCACGTCGCGGATCGCTACCCCGAACAGCCTCACCGCCAACTGCTGGCACTGGTCCACGCCCGCCTGGTGGCCACCGAGGCGTCGGCCGCCGAACCATGGCGCGCCGACCGGCCGGTGGACCCCACCATCTACCGCTTCGCCGACGAACTGGTCGCCGACCTCGACCTGCTCGCGCAGAGCCTGCGCACCGCCAGGGCCGACGCCATCACGGACGGTCGGCTGCGCGACCTGACCGTGCAGGCCGAGGTGTTCGGCTTCCACCTCGCCACGCTCGACGTGCGCCAGCATGCCACCCCCTTCCGCACCACGCTGGCCGCCCTGTTCGCCCGCTACGACGACGCCGAGGACTACGCCGCGCTGCCCGAAGACGACAAGCTCGCCCTGCTCAGCGACGAGTTGACCAACCGCCGCCCGCTGGCACCGGCGGTGCTCGACCTCGACGGGGACAGCAACCGGACCCTGGAACTGTTCCGGCTCATCCGCCGCGCTCACGAGCGCATCGGCCTCGATGCGATCGACACGATCATCATCTCGATGGCCCAGCACGCCAGCGACGTGCTCGGGGTGCTGCTGCTCGCCCAGGATGCGGGCTGCGCCGACGGGCTCGACGTCGTGCCGCTGTTCGAAACCGTCGACGACCTCGAGCGCGCCCCGCGGGTGATGGAGGATCTGTTCTCGCACGGTCCGTACCGCGAGCACGTGCGCCGGCGTGGCGACCGTCAGCAGGTCATGATCGGCTACAGCGACTCGAACAAGGACAGCGGGTACCTGGCCGCGACCTGGCAGTTGCAGCGCGCCCAGCGCGACCTCGCGACGCTCTCCGACCGGCACGGCGTACGCCTCACCCTGTTCCACGGCCGCGGGGGATCGATCGGTCGAGGTGGTGGCCCGGCCAACGCCGCGATCCGCGCCCAGCCGCCCGAGTCGGTGCGCGGTCGGCTCAAGCTCACCGAGCAGGGTGAGATCATCGCCGCCCGGTACCGCGACCCGGTGCTCGCCCACCGCCACCTCGAGCAGTTGCTCGCCGCGGTGGTGCTCACGACCGCGCCGGGACGCGCCGCCAACACCTCGCCGCGCAGCGACGAGGTGCTCGACGAGCTCGCGGTGATCTCCCGCCGCGCCTACCAGGCCCTGGTCCACGACACCCCCGAGGTGCTGGAGTACCTCGAGCAGGCCACGCCGATCGGCGCCATCGGCCAGCTCAACATCGCCTCGCGTCCGGCACGCCGCCAGATGGCCCAGGGCATCGAGGACCTGCGGGCAATCCCGTGGGTGTTCGCCTGGACGCAGTGCCGGGTGAACCTGCCAGCCTGGTACGGCATCGGATCCGCCCTCAGCGAGTGGGCCGGGGACGATGAGGCGCGGTGGGCGGAACTTCGCCGGCTGGTCGCCGAGCAGTCGCTGGTGCGCACCACCTTCGACAACGTCGCCATGGCCATGGAGAAGGTCGATCTCGCGATCGCTGGGCGCTATGCCGCGCTGGCCCGCCCCGAGGTGCGCGAGGCGGTGCTGCCCCAGTTGGCCGCCGAGTACGAGCGCACCCGCCGGGCGCTGGACCGCGTCCTGGACGCGTCCTTGACGACCAACCCGGAGCTGCCCGAGTTGCTCGCGCTGCGTTCGCTGACCCTCGACCCGCTGCATGCGGTCCAGATCGCGGCGCTGGCCCGGCTGCGGGACGAGCCCGACGTGCCGGCCCTGACGAGCACCGTGCTGGTCGCCACCGGCGGGATCGCCGCAGGCCTGCGCAACACCGGCTGACCCATCGAAGTCGGCGGCGCGGTCCGGAGAAGGCGGCGGCCGGCCCCACACGACAGAACCTCGCGCCCACGAGCGTTTCGTGCAGCACCCGCGGCTGCGACCCCGCCTCAACCGACGCCACCCAACCGAACGTCGCGCCCGCAAGCGTTCGGCTCACCACGCAGCGCTCGCACCCTACCCCTACGGTCCGCCCGAGTCCGCACAACGTGCCGGCAGACCACCCGCATCCCGGGGCAGGTGGTCCCCGTATCTGGGACCTCTTGCCCTGCTGTGCACCCGGCACGGGGTCGTACGGTCCAGAGATGGACGGAGGTGGAGCCGTGTCCCGCTCGTTGAGGAGCTTTCTGCCCGTGTCGGGCGACCCGGAAGCGGTCGCTGCGGCGTTCTCCGGCGACCCGGTCCGCTGGCTGCCCAATGCCCGCCGTGACGGACCGGACCGCTTCCTGCTGCCGATGCGGGCCGGCACGCTGACCCGCACGGTCTCGGCCCGGATCGGCAGCCCGTGGCGGGCCGGTGCCACCCGCTGGCGCACGGTGTCGTGGGATCCCAACGCCGAGGTCGGCGAGGCGGCACCGTTCGAGCGGCTGCTGCCCTCGCTGGACGGTGAGCTCGGTCTGCACCTCGAATCCGGCGGGCGGGTCACGCTGGTGCTCGACGCCCGCTACCACCCGCCGGGGGGCCGGTTGGGGGTCGCCATGGATGCGATGGCGCTGCGGCGGGTAGCGCTGACCACGGTCGAGCGCTTCCTCGAGGACGTCGCCGCGCGGCTCGCCGCCGAGGCGCTACTGATCGACGACGACGCCCTACCAGCCCGCCGCCGTGCCCGCAACGGCGCCGCGGCTGCCTCAGATGCCGAGCGGCACCTGCCAGATGAGCATGGTGCCTCCTCCGCTCTGCCGTGAGCCCAGGGTGAGCCGGCCGCCCAGCGACTGCGCCCGCTCACCGAGGTTGCGCAACCCGAAGCCGACCCGTCGCTGAGCCGGCTCTCCCAACCCCTTGCCATCGTCGCTGATGACCAGCGTGAGCTGTCGCCCGTCGACGAGCAGCTCGAGTTCGATGTCGCTGGCTGCGGCATGGCGCGCGACGTTGGTGAGGCTCTCGCGCACGACCGGACCGAGGTGCTCGGCCACGGCAGGCGGCACCAGCGTGTCGATCGGACCCTCGAAGCGCACCCGTGGTGCGCGGGGCAGGATGTCGGTGAGTTCCTCCACCACCTCGAGTACCTCGGCGCGCGCTCCCCGCCTGCTCT
The DNA here is from genome assembly GCA_007134165.1 of Nitriliruptoraceae bacterium. Lineage (GTDB taxonomy): Bacteria > Actinomycetota > Nitriliruptoria > Nitriliruptorales > Nitriliruptoraceae > SKJO01. Next base: position 4,437 of record SLLJ01000399.1, read on the forward strand.
GCTCCGAGCTTTGGAGCGCGAAAATGGTGGAACGGATCTCCTTGACCGTGTGGTCGATGTCGTCCACGGCCTGCTCGAGCCGGTCGACCACCTCGGGGTTGTCCCCACTACGGCGGATGACGGCCTGCAGCGACAGTCCGGTCGCGAACAGCCGCTGGATCACCGTGTCGTGCAGGTCGCGACCGATGCGCTCACGGTCCTCGACCAGCGACAGCCGGGCGAGGTCGGACTGGGTGCGCTCGTGGGTCAGTGCCAGGCTGGCCTGCGCGGCGAACCCGGCCAACAACCGCTCGTCATGCCCATTGAAGGGCTGCTCCCGCGCGACCCCGAGCGCGCAGAGCACGGCCTCGCCCTCCCGCAGCGGCACCCACAACGCCGGACGTCCGTCGAAGACGACCGCGTCCCGGCCCCGGTGCGGCTGCCCGTCGACCAGCACCGTGGCCGCCAGGCCCGGACCCGTGCCGAGCTCGCCGACGACCGGGCCGGCGCCCACGACCGTCATCGCCCACGGGCGGCCGTCGACTCGAGTCACCAGGCTGGCGGCCTGGGCGTGCACGAGGTTGGCACCAAGCGTGGCGATGCGTTCGCGCACGATCGCGGCCGGGTCACCGGCCAACGCGGAGGTGGAGACCTCCAGTACCGCCTCTCGCCAGCGCTCCCGGGACACCAGTTGGTGGCGCAGCCGTGCCTGCTCGATGGTGGAACCCGCGACCGCGGCCAGGCCGAGCAGCAGCTCCTCGTCCTCGGCGTCGAAGCCGCCCCCACCGCGCTTGTCGGTGAGGTACAGGTTGCCGAAGACCTCGTTGCGCACCCGGATCGGCACGCCCAGGAACGAGTCCATCTCGGGGTGGCCTGGTGGGAACCCGGACGACGTGTCGTGTTCGGTCAGGCGATCGAGCCGCACCGCAGCGGGCTGGCGCGCGAGGTGACCGAGCAGCCCTGTCCCCCGCGGCTGCTCACCGATGCTGGCTGCGGTGTCCTCGTCCAGCCCGTGGTGGACGAACGTGACCAACTGCCCGTCGTCGTCGAACACCCCGAGCGCGCCGTAGCGAGCGTCACCCACCGTGCAGGCCGCCGCCACGATCCGCTCCAGCACCGTCTGGACGTCGAGGTCGCCGGTGACCGAAACCACGGCATCGATCAGACTGGACAGACGGGAAACCTCATGAGCGCGGTCGCCGGAGGCGGAGGGTGGCAGGGACACGGGGCGCGGCAGCCTCCACACGGAACGGTCGCCGGCAGTCTACTCTGGCGGCCGTCCCGAGCCCGGAGCCTGACCGTGACCATCCGCGTCTTCCTCGTCGACGACCACGAGGTGGTGCGCCGCGGCCTCAAGGACCTGCTCGACGCCGAGGACGACCTCGAGGTGGTGGGCGACGCGGCCACGGCCGGCATGGCGCTGGCCGGGATCGCGGCCACCTCGCCGGAGGTCGCCGTCGTCGACGTGCGCCTGCCCGACGGCAACGGCGTCGAGGTGTGCCGCGAGGTGCGCGCCCGCGACCCCCGGGTGGCGGTGCTGATGCTGACCTCGTTCGGCGACGACGAAGCGCTGTTCGACGCGATCATGGCTGGCGCCGCCGGTTATCTGCTCAAGGACATCAAGGGCCCGGACCTCGTGGATGCGGTCCGGCGGGTGTCCACCGGCGACTCGCTGCTCGACCCGTCGGTCACCGGCAAGGTGCTCGAGCGGCTGCGCCGCGGCGACGACGAGGACCCGCGGCTCAAGAGCCTGTCGGATCAGGAGCGTCGCATCCTGGCGCTGATCGCCGAGGGCCTGACCAACCGACAGATCGCCGAGCGCATGCACCTGGCCGAGAAGACGGTCAAGAACTACGTCTCGAACCTGCTCGCCAAGCTGGGGATGCAGCGGCGCACGGAGGCCGCGGTGTTCTACACCCAGATCGAGCAGGGCGAGGCCTAGTCCCGTCCACCCCGGTCGGGTGGTCCCCCAAGTTCGGGCCGTCGGGCCCTGCCTGCCGGGCGCCAACTGATCGACGCTGCCAGCATCCACTGGTGAGGAGCGCACGGTGAGTGACCCCGAGACCACGCCTGCCGCGGCCGCGAGCGATCGTCACGGCCTCGAGGTGATCGGTATGGCGCAGTGCATGGCGCTATTGCGAAGCCGGCCGCTGGGTCGGCTCGCCTACCTCGACAGCGGCGCACCGACCGTCGTGCCGGTCAACCACCTGGTCGACGGGCCCACGATCGTGCTGCGCAGCATGCAGGGCGGCAAACTCGACGCCGCCATCGTGGAGGCCCCCGTGGCCTTCCAGCTCGACGACCACGACCCCTCACGGGGCACGGGCTGGAGCGTGCTCGTGCGCGGCCGGGCCGTGCTCATCGAGGACCCGGAGCTCGAGGCCCGGTTCGCCGACGAGCTCGACTCGTGGGCGATCGACGCCGATACTCCGGTGAGCTGGATCCGCATCGTGCCCGACGAGATCTCTGGGCGGCGACTGCAGCGCGCCGGCGACTGAGCCCGTCGCCCGCCGCGAGCGGCCGTGTCGACGCACGGTACGCTGGCCCGACGGCGCCACCCCCGGCGCCGAAGATGCCCCCGGGGAGCTCGGGACAGCCGGGCTGAGAGGGCGGCCACCACAGTTCTCGCTGTGCGCGCCACCGACCCGTGGAACCTGCTCTGGGTAATGCCAGCGGAGGAAGGTGGCCTGTGGTGACGGCCGAGTTCGCCCCGACGTTCACGTCGACGGCGATCGTGCTCGCGGGCGGTGAGCTCGTCGACGAGCACCTCGCTGCCCACGACCTGCCGGCCCGCCTCCCCGACGACGCGGTGGTCATCGCGGCCGACTCCGGCCTTCAGGTCGCGACGCATCTGGGCCTGCGGGTCGATGTGGTCGTCGGCGACCTCGACTCGGTCGATCCGGGACAGTTGGCGGCCGCGCAGGCCACTGGCGCGCAGATCCGAGCCCACCCCGCCGCGAAGGACGCAACCGACCTCGAGCTCGCCCTCGGCGAGGCCCGGGACCTCGGCGTCTCCCGCGTGGTGATGGTCGGCGGCCATGGCGGCCGCACCGACCACCTGCTGGCCGGGGTGCTGCTGCTCGGCGCCGAGCTCTTCTGCGACGTCGAGGTGGTGGCCCACCTGGGGCCGGCGACCCTGACCGTGGTGCGCAGCTCGGCGACGCTGTACGGCCGACCCGGCGAGTACGTCAGCCTGCTCGCGTTGCACGGTCCCGCTCGCGGGATCGTCACCGACGGGCTGCTCTACCCCCTCGAGGACGAGGACCTCGTCCCAGGTTCCACCCGGGGAGTCAGCAACGAGCTGGCCCGACCCACCGCCCACCTCGCGCTGCGTTCCGGGGTGCTGCTGGCGGTGCAACCGGGCGAGCTCGGTACCCATCTCGCGAACCAGGGAGCACCCCCCTCATGATCTCACGAAACCTGCGCCTGACCGCCGTGCTTGCCGCCATCGCCCTGCTGGCGGCCTGCGGACAGGCCACCGACGAGCCCGCCCCCACCGACGAACCCGCC
>SLLJ01000468.1 GCA_007134165.1 Nitriliruptoraceae bacterium
CTCGCTGCCGTCGGCGGAGAACGCCAGCCCGAGCAGGCCCCGCTCGCCGTCGACGGTGGTCTCGTCGCTGAGGTCGAGGACCGCCTCGCCGATGCCGTCGGCGGTCAGCGGCAGCACCCGACCACTGCGCTCGGCGAGGTACAGCGTGCCGTCGGGCCCGACGGCGCCGGCGATCGGTGCGTTCAGCACGGCGGCCTCGGTGAGGGTGACGGCGAGCGACGGGTCGGGGGTCGGATCCGGCTCGTCCGCGGGCGGCTCCTGGACCATGCGGAACAGGAATGCCGCCATCTGGCTCCGGGTGACCGGGGCCGCAGGCGCGAAGCGCTCGGCGCTGACTCCCTGGGTGATGCCCTGGTCGGTCAGCCACCGGATCGCGTTGGCGTGCGTGGAGTCGGGCGCCACGTCGTCGAAGGGTGGGGGACCGTCGACCGGCGGGGTGTCGTTCAGCCGCCACAGGAACGTGGCCATCTGGGCACGGCTGATCGGCTGTGCCCCACCGAAGCTGGTCGCGGTCACGCCGCGGGTGATTCCGGCTTCGGTGAGCCACGCGACGGCCTCGGCGTTCCAGGCGTCGGCTGGCACGTCGTCGAAGGCGGGGGGATCCTCCGGGGCCGGTGAGTCCTCGAAGCGCCACAGGAACACGGCCATCTGCCCGCGGGTCACCTCGCCGTCGGGGTCGAAGCGGGTCTCGGTGCGGCCGGTGGTGATGCCCTGCTCGACGAGCCAGGCGATCGCTTCGGCGAAGCGGTGGTCGTCGGGCACGTCCTCGAAGCGGGGGTCGTCGGCCACCGCCGGCAGGCCCGTGCCGACGCTTCCGACCAGTAGTGCCACCAGCGACAGCAGCGCCACGATCGCCACGGGTCTCGCGGGAGCCCCGGCGCTTCCTCGCGGCGGTCGCCGGTCGAGGTGTCCGGAGTCGGTGCTGGCGGTCATGGCCGAGCTCCTGTCGGTGTGGATCTCGTGGTGCGTGGCGGTGACGCCGGCGGCCACGGTACTCGCGGCCGCGGAGGCGACGGGCCCGCCGCTTCGAGGTCACCGTCGGGCGCCGGGCTCGCGGCTCATCGCCAGCAGGGCGAGGTGGATCACCCGCGAGGCGATGATCGCGCCGCTGATGAACAGCACGGGAAGGAACCACAGCCGTTGACGCTGGGGGTCGGGAACCACCGACGTCCAGTCGATCGGCTCGTCGGGTTGCCAGGTCACCGACTGGGCCCGTCCGGCCCGGATCGTGGTGACCGCCTCGGCCGGCTCGCAGGGAAGGGTGCGGGGCAGTTGGCGTCCCCGACGCACGCCCAACTCGTCCCACCACAGCGCGTAGCAGCGCTCGTTGGCGTCAGCGACCAGCACCCACCGGTCGCGGAAGTCCTCGCGGTCGAGCCGGACCCCGCGCACGCCGCTCCCGAGATCCGTCGGCGTCGTCGGCACGTCCAGCGCATTCTGCTCCCAGGCGACCAGCCGACGCTCCAGCGCCTGGACACTGGCCATCGCCGGCGCATGGTGCGGGTCGGTGCCCAGCCGGTACTGCCAGGCCAGCACGACCACAAGGCCGAGCACGACCACCGTGGTCGCATCGCGGATCACCGCCCGTCGGATGCGGGAGGCTCGGTCCTGTGGCAGGGTCCGGCGCATCGAGGTGGCGGGTCCCGGGTCGGGGACGGTTCGAGTCGCGCTGCTCGATCACCGTACCGAGGTGTGCCGGGCCTGCCGAGTCTCTGGTGCTGGGTCTTGGGTGCCGGGTCAGCGGGGCCGGGTCAGCGGGGCCGGGTCAGCGGGGCCGGGTCAGCGGGGCCGGGTCTGAGTGGCCGGGTCTGAGTGGCCGGGTCTGAGTGGCCGGGTCGGAGGGGCGGGCCGGCGGGGTTGGGCCGGCGGTGGCAGGTGCCCGGCGTGAGCATGCGAGGATGACCGTATGCTGCGCCACGTCATCGAACACCTCACCTGTCCGTACGGGGAACCGTCGTTGGCGCTGGACGGTGCGTCGCTGCGGTGCCCGGCCGGGCACCGTTTCGACGTCGCACGCCAGGGCTACGTGAGCCTGCTGCGGGGCCGGTCCCCGGCGGCGGCCGACACCCCGGCGATGGTGGCCGCCCGCGTCGAGGTGGTGGCGGGCGGGCACCTCGAACCCCTGCGTGCTGCGCTCATCGAGGCCGTCGAGGGCACCACGGACTCTGCCGGCTGCCGCCGAGCCGCCGGCGCCGACCCGGGCTCCGGGACGGGGGAGCGCCCGGGGCTGGTGGTCGAGGTCGGTGCCGGCCCCGGGCATCACCTCGCGGCGGTGCTGGAGGCCACGGGGGCCGAAGCGGGACTCGCGCTCGACTCCTCCAAGGCAGCCTGTCGGCGGGCCGCCCGAGCCCATCCGCGGTTGGGTGCGGTGCTCGCCGATGCGTGGCAACCGCTGCCGATCCGCGACGCGGCGGCCGACCTCGTGATGGTCGTGTTCGCCCCCCGCCACCTCGACGAGGTCCTGCGGATCCTGGCGCCGCGGGCACGGCTGGTCGTGGCCGCCCCCGAACCCGACCACCTCGGCGTGCTCGTCGAGCGGCTCGGGCTGCTGCGGGTCGATGCCGGCAAACCCGATGCGCTGGATCGTGTGCTGGCGGGGCGCGCTGATCCAGTCGCGCGGCGGGTGGTGCGCTGGACGCGGCACCTGAACCACGCCGAGGTGACGACGGTGGTCGGGATGGGTCCTAGCGCCCACCACCTCGACGTTGGCGTCGTCGCCGAGCGCATCGCCGGGCTGCCCGAACCGGTCGAGGTCGGGTTCGCGGTCACGGTGTCCACCTTGCGCCGCCGGTGAGCCCGGCGGCACCGGTCCCGGTCGTCACGGGCTACCGTGGGGCCCATGCGTCATGTCGTTTGGGACTGGAACGGAACCCTGCTCGATGACCGTCACGTGGTCGTCGCGGGGCTGAACACCGTGCTCGCGGAGGTCGGGCTCCCCGCGGTCGACCTCGACACCTACCAGCAGGTCTACACCCGGCCAGTGCAGGTGTTCTACGAGCGGCTGTTCGGGCGGGCCATCGCCGAGGAGGAATGGCCGCGGCTCGACGAGGTCTACCACGACGGGTACCACGATGCCCTCGGGGAGGCCGGCCTCGCCGCGGACGCGCTCGAGGCGCTCGACCTGGTGGCGGCGGCCGGCGCGACCCAGTCGCTGCTGTCGATGTACCAGCACGACGACCTGCTGCCGCTGGTCGAACGCTACGGGATCCTCCGACGGTTCCTGTTGGTCGAGGGGTTGCGTGGGCCGGGCGGTGGGCTCAAGGGCCCCTTCCTGGCCCGGCATCTGGAGCGGGTGGCGGCCGTCGACGGGCATGGCCCGCCCGGCCAGCAGGTGGTGGTGATCGGCGATGCGCTCGACGATGCGCATGCGGCCGCCGAGGTCGGGGTCGGCTGTGTGCTCTACGACGGTGGATCACACCCCCGGGAGGAGTTGGACGCGGTGGGGGTGCCGGTGGCCACCTCGCTGGTGGATGCGGTCCGCCTGGCCGCCCTCAACGACCCGTCGGAGCCGGTCGGCTGATCCGCGGGCAGCCGGCTGACCCGCGGGGAAGCGGCGTCAGAACACGTCAGAACACTTCAGGAAGCCTCAGAATACCTCAGGGCATCTCAGGAGACCTCAGGGCACCTCAGAACACCGGGATCGTGGCGGCACCGAGCTCTGGATCACGGGGCAGGGCGGGGGCGCCCTTGAATCGCAGACCGAGCGACCGTGCCTGCTCGCCGGCCACGATGCGCACGCTCAGCGGCGCGTCGGACCAGCGGACGTCGAGGTGGTCGCCCCAGTGCTCGACCCGGGCACCGAGCACGCCCCAGGTGTGGGCGGACGCGTCGAGGTCCGGGTGACTGAGGGTCGGACCGCGCAGCCGGGCGCCGTCGTCACGGATCGGCTCCGGGGTGACGTCCATGAGCTCGGCCCACTCCTCGTCGCTGCGGCCCTGCCAGGCGAGCTGCACGATCAGGCCCCCGATCTGCGAAGGACGCAGGAACGCCTCGTGCCACACGTCGCCCTCGGCGAACACGTCGACGACGTCCAACCCCTGCCCCCGGACCTCGTCGACCGCCGCGAGCAGGTCGGGGACCTTGAGGGTGATGTGGTGCAGGCCGGCGCCCCGTCGTGCCAGGAAGCGGGCCGCGAAGCCCTCCGGATCGACCGGTTCGAGCAGCTCGAGCTTGGCTCCGCCCGGGTATTGCAGCTGGCGGGTGGCGAAACCGGCCTGTCCGAGGTCGAAGCGTGGACCCAGCCAGGCGCCCCCGAGCTCGTCGTGCCAGCGTGCCGCGGCGCGCTCGATGGCGGGGACGGCCACCGCGGCGTGATCGGGGACGGTCGTGATCGGCATGCTCGAGCTCCGGAACTGGTGTCGGGTCGGTATCGACCTATGGCTGACATCGAGGGATTTGCGAGGCGGAGGGGAAAACCTCGATACGTGCTTGAGATTACTCTCAAGTATTGATTGAGGCATGCCTCGAGCCGCGATCGAGATACTCTTGAGCTGAGGTGTAGACTTGTCGGATCATCCCAGTTCGTCGCGGGTTCGCGCAGGAAGGCGCAAGATTGCGTGGGCCCACACGTGCTGTCGGCGACGAGCGCGGGGTGCGCCGTTGTGCGCCGGTGGCTGGGCGGCTGACGGTAGGGTTGGGCGGTTGACACCGTGGCCGATGGCGGTTGGTTGCGGGTCACGGCAACGCTGGGGGGGTGCGGCGCTGGGCGCACCCCGCCACGCTACGGATCGGCTGGCGTGGTGCCAACTCGCCCCCGCGTGGACCTGCGGACCGTAGTCGGGGGAAGTGCGGACATCCGTTGGCGGCGCACCGGTGCCGCGACGCAATGGTCGCCGCCATGAGGCCGGAGTCGCTGCCTGGGCGTGCGTGCGGTACGGTCCGACGAACGCTCGTTCGGAGCCAGAGCACCTGAGAGCCAGGAGCACGGTGCGTGCCGCGCGTCGCCGAACCGATCCTCCATGTGGACATGGACGCCTTCTACGCGTCCGTGGAGCAGCGGGATGATCCACAGCTGCGGGGCCGCCCGGTTGTCGTCGGCGGGGCCGGGGGCCGGGGGGTGGTTGCCGCAGCGTCGTACGAGGCCCGGCGCTTCGGGATCCATTCGGCCATGCCCATGGTGCGGGCCCGGCGTCTCTGCCCGCAGTTGGTGATCGTGCCCAACCGCTTCGATCGCTACCGAGAGGTGTCCGGGGCGGTGATGGAGATCCTGACGTCGGTCACCCCGCTGGTCGAACCGCTGTCGCTCGACGAGGCCTTCCTCGACGTCGGCGGATCGGTGGGACTGTTCGGCACGCCCACGCAGATCGGCGAGCGCCTGCGCCGCGAGGTCCGCGCCCAGTTGGACCTGCCCTGCTCGGTCGGGATCGGACCGACCAAGTCGGTCGCGAAGCTGCTGTCTGGACGCGCCAAGCCCGACGGGTTGCTGCGTTGGCCGGCCGACGAGGTCGTCGAGCGGCTGGCGCCCCTGCCGGTCTCTGAGCTGTGGGGCGCCGGGCCCAAGACCGTGGAGCGGCTGCAGGGCTACGGTCTGCGCACCATCGGGCAGGTCGCACGGACGGACCTGCGCACCCTGCAGCGGGTCGTGGGCGATGCTCTTGGTACGCAGTTGCACCAACTGGCCCGCGGCATCGACCCGCGGTCGGTGACACCGCACGAACCCGCCCGGTCGGTGTCCGCCGAAGAGACCTTCGACGAGGACGTCGACGATCCGGTCGTGCTGCGTCGCGAGGTGCTGCGCCTGGCCGAGAAGGTCGGCCGCCGGTTGCGTCGGGCCGAGCTCTCGGGGCGGACGGTGACGCTCAAGGTCCGTTTCGCCTCGTTCGAGACCGTGACCCGCTCGTCCACGCTGGCCGCGCCGACCGACCGGACCCACGACCTGGTGGTCGTGGCCGGTGGGCTGCTCGACGGGTTGCGCCTGGAGCGGGCCAGGGTCCGGCTGATCGGCGTCGGGGTGTCCAACCTCGGCGACGACACCGCCGCTGCCCAGCTCACGCTTGATGCCGCCGACCCGGGGACCGAGCTGCCCTGGAACGATCCGCGCTGGGACCGGGTCGACCGGGTCGCTGACCAGGTCGCGGAGCGGTTCGGGGGGCTCGGAGTGTCCTATGCCTCCCTGCTCGACGACCATCCGAACGACGAGGACACCGCGCCGACGCGTGAGGACCGCACCCCGCCGCCGTCCACCAGCCCGGAGGACCGATGATCACCCGTTTCGTCACCGTTGAAAGCCCGCTCGGCCCGCTGCTGCTCACCGCGGACGAGGGTGGACTGACCCGGGTGGAGTTCCCGGACTCCGACGGAGGCCACCATCCTGACCCCGGGTGGGTCGCGGTCGAGCCAGAGGAGGAGCCTGTCCTCGAGGCCGCCCGAGAGCAGCTCGCCGGCTACTTCGCGGGGGAGCGGACCGGCTTCGAGCTCCCGTTGGCTCCGGTGGGGACCGCGTTCCAGCAGCAGGTTTGGGAGGCGCTGAACACCATCGACCACGGCCAGACCCGCAGCTACGGGCAACTGGCGGCGCAGCTCGGCCGACCCACCGCCAGCCGTGCGGTCGCCCAGGCCATCGGACGCAACCCCCTGGCCATCGTCGTGCCCTGCCACCGGGTGATCGGGTCGGATGGTTCGCTGACTGGCTATGCCAGCGGCCTGGAGCGCAAGCGATTCCTGCTCGACCTCGAGGGAGTGCCCGTCCCATGAGCGATGCTGCCCCTCGCCGCGCCGCGCCCGCGGTGGTCAGCGCGCTGGGGACGGCCGCGATGCCCGCGATGGCCGGTACGCCCCTGTTCGCCGGCACGCCCTACGAGGTGGGGCGGCAGCACGGCGCCTGGCTCGGCCCGCGTCTGGCGACCGTCATCGACACTCACCTGGCCACCATCGCAGCCACCACCGGTCTCGACCACGGCCAGTTGGAGCGCGAGGCCGGCGACCGCTTCGACGCGCTGCCGGCTCGTTTCCGCGCCGAGTTCGAGGGGCTGGCCCTCGGCGCCGAACTGTCGCTCGAGCGGCTGGCGATCTGGCAGCACGCCGAGCACTGCCGGGCCGGTTGCAGCGGCGTGCTATGGCCGATCGACGGCCAGTGGTGGGTAGCGCGCAGCAACGACGCCGACCGCATGGACGGGCTGTAGGGCTACGGCGTCCAGCGTCACGTCACGGGGCGCACCCCCACGCTGAGCATCGGACTGCCGGGGGACGTCGCCACCGCCACCGGCGCCAACGCCGCCGGCCTGTGGATCCACCTCAACTGGCTCGACGCCCGCGAGCCCGAACCGCCGGGTGCGATCTCCCCGTGGATCCTGGTGCCCGAAGCCCTCGAGACCTGCACCAGCGTGGCCGACGTCGAGGCACTGCTGGAGCGCACGCCGCGTGACCTCGGCGCGATCCTGGTCGCGGTCGACGCTACCGGTGGCGCCATGGTGCTCGAGGTCGACCGGGTCACCCACCGTCGGCGCACGCCGTGGGCGGACGGGTACGTACTCACCAACCACCGCCAGGACGAGCCCGGCCAGCACGACTCCGCCGCCCGACTCACGTGCCTCACCGAACTGCTGACCGCCGCGCCGCCACGCGAGCCCGCAGAACTGCTCGAGCTGTTGGCCGACCCCGGGATCGAACGAGCCGGCGAAGATGCTGGCACCGTCTACGCCACGCTGGCCTGCCCGCAGCGCCGCGAGCTTCGCATCGCCCGGGGCGGATTCCCGGCCGTGACCGCCGGCGCCTGGGAGCCGCTGGCCTGGCCGCAGCCGAGTCCCGTTGGGTCCGCCACCTCGGGAGGTGCAGTGCCGGGCCGTTCGGGCTGACGGGGAGCGCAGGGGGCCGGGTTGGGGGTGGGAGTGGGGAGCGACGGCTGCCGAACCTCCGGGGGTTCGGCAGCCGGGCCGGCACGCAACCCACCGACCGGACGCAAACCCCACCGTCCC
>SLLJ01000142.1 GCA_007134165.1 Nitriliruptoraceae bacterium
AGTTCGAGGACGTCGTGGTCGTGGCCGGCTGCGGACCGATCGGGCTGGGCATGATCGCCGGTGCCGCGGCCAAGTCGCCGGCCGCCATCGTGGCACTCGACCTCGCCGACGCGAAGCTCGAGCTGGCCAAGAAGTGCGGTGCCACCCACACGGTGAACATCAAGTCGGAGGACCCGGTCGCGTTCGTCCGGGCGATGACCGAGGGCTACGGCGCCGACGTCTACCTGGAGGGCAGCGGCCACGTGTCGGCCGTCGGCCAGGGACTCAACCTGCTGCGCAAGCTCGGACGATTCGTCGAGTACAGCGTCTTCGGGTCCGAGGTGACCGTCGACTGGTCGATCATCAGCGATGACAAGGAACTCGACGTGCTCGGTGCCCACCTCGGCCCGCACTGCTGGCCGGCGGCGGTGCGCATGCTCGAGTCGGGCGCGCTGCCGATGGACGAGATCTGCACCCACCAACTGCCTCTCGAGAAGTTCCAGGACGGGCTCGACCTCGTCGAAGCCGGCGACCGCTCCATCAAGGTGTCGCTGATCCCCGGCTGACCGCCCCTCCTGCACCCGACCACCCGCGGAGCCCTGTGACGACCCCGGGGCTCCGCGGGCGAGACCCTGCTGCCGACGTCTCCGATCGGCGATCCAGTGAAGGGCGACACGATGACCCTGACCGGCCTGTCCCACGACCAGCTCGCCGTGCGCCTCATGCGCGGGCTCGCCATGGACGCGCCCCACGCGGCCCGCAGCGGTCATCAGGGCACCGCGCTCGCGCTCGCCCCGCTTGCGCACGTGCTCTACACCCGCGTGCTTCGGCATGACCCGGCACGACCCGACTGGTTCGACCGTGACCACTTCGTGCTGTCGAACGGCCACGCATCGATCCTGCAGTACGCGGCGCTGTTCCTCCAGGGCTACGGCCTCGAACTCGACGACCTGCACGACTTCCGCCAGCTCGGCTCGGCCACACCCGGTCACCCCGAGGCCGGGCACACCGCGGGCATCGAGGTGACCACCGGTCCGCTCGGCCAGGGTTTCGCGAACGCGGTCGGTATGGCGATTGCCGAACGTCACCTGCGTGCGACGTTCGGCGCGGACGCCATCGACCACCACACCTACGTGCTCGTCGGTGACGGGTGTCTGATGGAAGGGGTCAGCCACGAAGCCGCATCCCTCGCCGGCCACCTGGGCCTCGACCACCTCGTGGCCGTCTTCGACGACAACCGCATCACCATCGATGGGACCCTCGACCTCGCCTGCAGTGACGACGTGGCGGGACGGTTCCGCGCCTACGGGTGGGAGGTGCTCGAGGTCGGCGAGATCGCCGAGGATCTCGTCGCGCTCGAGCGAGCCCTGCTCGACGCCCGTGCGGTCGAGGGCCGCCCGACGCTGATCGTGCTGCGCACCCACATCGGGTACCCGTCACCGAATCACACCGATGATCCGGCCGCACATGGCCTCGCGTTCGATGCCGCCGCCATCACGCGTACCAAGGAGGTTCTCGGCATCCCCGACGAACCGTTCTGGGCACCGATGGAGATCGTCGAGGCAGCGCGTGCTCGCGCGCAGGAGCGCGGCGCAGCGTTGACGGCGGCGTGGGACGACCGGACCGCTGCGCTCGCCGACGACCCGGCCTGGACGGCCAGTGTGACGGGGGTCGCCGCTGACGCATGGGACCGTGAACTCCCGACCTACGCGCACGGCACGCAGCTCGCGACCCGACAGGCGATCAACGCCGCGATCAACGCATCGGTCGATCATCTGCCCGGGCTGCTGGCGGGCTCCGCCGACCTCACGGGCAACACCGGCGTGAAGCTCTCCGACGGGGCCGTACACACCGCGGCGCAACCAGCAGGACACCAGATCCACTACGGGGTCCGTGAGCACGCGATGGGGGCGGCGCTGGTGGGCATGGCGCACCACGGCGGCATCCTTCCCGTCGGGGGCACCTTCTTCGTGTTCCTCGACTACCTGCGCCCCGCGGTGCGGATGGCGGCCCTGTCGCAGGCGCGGATCGTCCTGTCGTTCACCCACGACTCCGTCGGGGTCGGCGAGGACGGCCCGACCCACCAGCCGGTCGAGCACCTGGCCACCCTGCGAGCGATGCCGGGACTCCAGGTGATCCGCCCGGCGGATGCCAACGAGACCGTCGCCGCGTGGCGGGTCGCGGTCGAGCACGACGGTCCGACCGCACTGGTCCTATCGCGCCAGGCGATCCGCGTGGTCACGGACGGATCGGCGGTCGCCGCCGGGGCAGGCATCGTCCACGAGCCGGACCGCGCACCAGACGTCATCCTGGTCGGCACCGGGAGCGAGGTGGCGGTGTGCGTCGACGCAGCCCAGGACCTCGCCGCGTCCGACATCGCGGCCCGGGTGGTGAGCATGCCGAGCTGGGATCGCTTCGCGGCCCAGTCCGAGGACGTCAGATGCGCGGTGCTCCCCGGCGGGGTGCCGACCCTGTCGGTCGAAGCCGGTGCCACCTACGGCTGGGCCCAGCACGCCGACGCCAGCGTTGGCATCGACCGGTTCGGTACCAGCGCACCGGGCGACATCGCGCTCGATGCACTCGGGATCTCCGTTGCGAACGTCGTGAGCCGCACGTGGGATCTGCTCGAGACCTCCGGCGTGATCGACCGGGCACGTCCCTCAGACCCCTGAATCCTCCGGGAGGGATCGCGGCGCCCCAACGGTCCCTCCCGGCTCGGGGGGAGGCGTGTGCGCGGTTGCTCTCTCCCGGCAGCCGCCCGCACCTCCTCCCGACCGCACCATCCCATCGGCCCTCCCCACCACCGCCGGGACGGCTCGAAGCGCCAGCCTCAGGGCGCCAAGCGTGGCCCGAAGCGAGCCGGGCGTCACGTTCGCCGGCCGCCAGCCCGCCACGGCCTGCAAACCGTCCTCGGCGTGGATCCCCCCACCGTGGCGTCGGGGAGGAACGGCCAGGACCGGGTGGACTGCTTGAGTCGGCGACGACCTGGCCGACCTCGCTCGCAGACGACGGCAACCTCGACTGGGCGGCGTGGGAGTCAGCCCCAACCCGGGGACCGGGGCTGACGGAGGGGATGTGGGATGGAGCACGAAGGTCGGTCGCCGCCCCACCGCACCGCCACGGCCCAGGTGCTCGAGCACCCGGTCCGTCGATCGGCGAAGCGGCGCTCGGGCGCCAGCACCGGCGAGCGGCTCACCCGCTTCTTCGAGCTCGCCTCGGACCTGCTGTGCGTGGTCAGTCTCGAGGGTCACTTCGTGGAGGTGAGCCGGTCCTGGACCACGGTGCTCGGCTGGTGCCAGCAGCAGCTGCTGGCCACGCCCTACCTCGACTACGTGCATCCCGACGACGTCGAGGCGACCCGGGCGACCTCGGCGGCCCTGCTCGCCGGGGGGAACATCGACGGCTTCGAGAACCGCTACCGGCACCGGGACGGCAGCCACCGGTGGCTGCGCTGGAACGCCGTCGCCTGCGTCGAGGAGGGACTGATCTACGCGGTAGTGCGCGACGTGACCGAGGAGCGGCGCCGCCAGCTGCTCGGCGAGCAGCTCGAGCAGGTCACCGGCGTCGGGACCTGGGAGTTGGACCTGACCAACGGCGTGTTCCACGCCTCGGCGCTGACCCGTCGGCTGCACGGTGTCGACCACCTCGAACAGATCGACGCCCGCAGCGGGCGACGCTTCTACCCCCCCGAGGTGTACGGCGAGGTCATCGACGCCTACCGCCGATTGACCACCGAGGGCACCGGCTTCGACCTCGAGGTGCCGTTCCGCGCCGCCAACGGCACGTCACGCTGGGTGCGCACGATCGCCCGGGCAGAGCTGCGCGAGGGCCGGGTGGTGCGGGCCTACGGCACGTTCCAGGACGTCAGCAGGGCACGCGAGGAACGCGAGCACCTGCGCCACTTCCAGCAGCTCGTGGACCTGTCGGAGGAGGGCATCCTCGAGATCGGTCGGGGGGAGATCGTCGTCTACGCCAACCAGCGCCTGGCGGCGATGGCCGGGCGCCTCCTCGACGAGATCATCGGCGGCTCGATCCTCGAGCTCATCCATCCGGAGGACCTCACGGCGGCGGCAGACTGGCGGCTGCGGCTGCGCTCGGATGACGGTGCGGAGGCCCGCGGCGAGCTGCGGTTGCGCCGTGCCGACGGTGCGCCACGGTGCGTGCAGGTGGCCGGGCGGCTCGTGCCCGACGCCGACGGACGGCCCGATTGGGTCGTGGCCGCGGTGACCGACATCGGCGAACTCAAGGACCAGCAGGCCGCCCTGCTGGCCGCCGAGCGCAGCGCCCGGGACAGCGAGGAGCGCCTGCAGCGGGTGCTGACCGCGACCCAGGACGGCTGGTGGGACCACGACCTGCGGAGCGGTGAACGGTCGGTTTCGGCGCGGTGGTGCGAGCTGCACGGGATGAGCCCCGCCGCGGGCCCCACGACCCTCGAATCCTGGGACCACCGGCTGCACCCCGAGGACCACGCCGAGCTCGAACGGATCGTGCGCGACCTGGCCACGCGCCGGCTGCGCACGTTCACCGTGGAGGCGCGGGCCCGCCACGCGGAGGGCCACCTGTTCCCGGTCGTGGTCCGGGGGTTGATCGAATACGACACCGACGGGCACCCGGCCCGCATCAGCGGCGCGACCACCGATGTGACCGCCGAGCACCGCGCCGAGCAGGCCCAGGAGCAGTTCGTCTCGACCGTGAGCCACGAGCTGCGCACCCCGCTGACCTCCATCGGCGGGGTGCTCGAGATGCTCGACGCCGGGCTCGCCGGCGCCCTTCCTGCCCGGGCCAGTGAGCTGCTGGCCGTTGCGCGGCGCAACACCGTTCGGCTGCGCCGACTGATCGACGACCTGCTTGACATCGAGCAACTGACGACCGGCATGTCACCGCTGGAGCGAACCACCCAGCCGCTGTCGGAGCTCGCCGCGCGCAGCGTGGGCGACCATCAGCCGCTGGCCGCGCCGCACGGCGTCACCCTGCAGCTGTGCGACGCGGACCCGACCCCGGTGAAGATCGACGCGGCACGCATCGAGCAGGTGCTCGGCAACCTGCTGGCCAACGCGGCGAAGTTCGCCCCGCCGGGCAGCACCGTGCAGGTCCGCGTCGGCCGTCAGGCAACGAGCGTACGCTGTGAGGTGATCGACGAGGGAACGGGGGTTCCCGAGGACTTCGTCGACCAGCTCTTCCAGCGCTTCGCGCAGGCCGACCCCAGCGACCCGCGCAGCCGTGGCGGCACCGGGCTCGGGCTCGCCATCAGCCGGGAGATCGTCGAGCGGCACGGGGGCCGAATGACCTACGAGCGTCGCGACGAGCACAGCGTGTTCGCCTTCGAGCTACCGGCCGCCGACCACGTCGGCTGAGCCCCCAGACCTCAGTCGACCCCAGCCCTCAGGCCACCCCAGCCCTCAGGCCACCGACACGGTCTCGCGCTCGACGACCGGGTCGCCGCGGCGCCGGTGCCACCGCTCCCACAGCACCAGCAGCGAGGGCAGGACCAGGATCGCGCCCACCAGCGACAGCACGATCGCGTAGGCGGTGACCTGCCCCATCTGCTGGAAGGGCACCAGCGACGAGGTGATCAGCACCCCGAAGCCCAGCGCCGTGGTGGCCGCCGATCCCGCCAGCGCCCCGCCGGTGTTGCGGGTGGTCTCGCGGATCGCCTCACCGATGTCGGCGTAGCGGTTGCGGTCCTCCTCGAACCGGCGTGCCATGTGGATGGTGTAGGGCACGCCGATCCCGACCGCCAGCCCGGTCAGCGTGGCCGTCACCGGCCCGAAGGGGATGCCCGACGCGTACATCAGCCCGAAGGTCCACAGCACGACCAGCGCCACGGGCAGCATCGTGAGCACCCCAAGCATGGGCCGGCGGTTCTCGATCCAGAAGGTGACCATCAGCACCAGCACCGCCGCGAGCAGGGTGATCGCCAGCGAGGTCACCTGCGAGCTCGACAGCGACTCGACGATCCCCCCGGTGATGATGTTGGCCGAGGTGACCGCAACCGTGGCGCCGGCCACGCGGACCGGTTCGAACTCGTCGACCAGCGCGTCGCGCAGCGCCAGCGCACCGCCCTCGCCCGCCTGGGTGTCGAGGTCGATCAGCGCCGCCCCCGACCCGTCGTCCTGAAGGGCGAGCACCCCATCGAGAGCGCCGGGGGCGTGCTCACCGGCCACCTCGACGATCTCGGCGAGGTCGGCGTCCGCGGCGATCCGGCCGGTCGCCGGATCGAAGCCTGCAGCGATCAGCGCGCCGGCGAGCTCCGGGTCGGGCGGCGTGCCGTCCGGGGCCGGTGCGAGCAGCTGCTGCAGCGCCCGGCCGGGTGCGTTCATCGACGCCAGCTCGCCGGCCGGGGTGGCCACGGTCAGCACCCCGGGCACCTCGGTCGTGGCCTCGCTCGCGGCGACGATGGCGTTGAACACCTCCGGGTCGGCCAGCGCGTCACTCTCGACGAGCACATCGGTGCTCTCGGCGAACCCGCCTCCGAAACCGTCCTCGATCTGGCGCAGGGTCTGCACCACCTCGGCGTCCTCGGGCAGGAAGTCGGTGAAGGAGAACTCGGTCGACAGGTTCGACAGCCCGACGTAGCCGAAGCCGCCGAGCACCAGCGCGACCACCAGGGTCGGGACCGGGGCTCGCTCGGCCAGCACCGAGCTGCGGGCCACGAGGTTGGGCAGCAGCCGCTCGCGGGTCGCCCCCATGCCCTCGACCGGCAGCCGGCCGGCGGCCTGCGCCCGTCGATCGAGCAGCACCCGCAGCGCCGGCACGAAGGTGAGCATGAGCCAGAAGGCCGCCGCGATCCCGACCGAGGCGAGGATCCCGAAGTCCTTGAGCGCCGGGACGGGGTTGACGACGTTGGTGAGGAACCCGATCGCGGTGGTGAGCGTGGCCAGCACCAGCGCGATGCCGACGGTGCCGATGGCGGTGCGCATAGCAGCGTCGACGTCACGGCCGGCCCCGACCTCGTCGCGGTAGCGGGAGGTGAGGTGGATGCCGTAGTCCACCCCGAGCCCGACCAGCAGGATCGGCACGATCTGGGCGACCTCGGTCAGCCCACCGAGCACCCCGAGCCGCTGCAGCAGCGCGCCGATGCCGTTCATCCACAGCACGACCAGCACGATGGTGAGCATCGTCACCCCGGTGTCGGCCAGCGTGCGCCGCACCGCGGTCGAGCGTCGGGTCGCACCGACCGGCTTGAGCCAGTAGACGAACAGCAGCACCCCGATGATGATCGCGAACGCCGTGGCGAACAGCCGACCGATCTCGTCGAAGACCTCGTCGTCCTCGCCGAACAGCAGCGCGAAGCTGAAGGGCTGCAGCCGCACGCCGTCGACGTCCACCGCGCGCAGGGCCTCGGCCACGGCCACCTCGCGCTCGATCTGGACGTTGATGTCCGTGCTCGCCTCGACGAACACCAGCATCAGCCCCAGCTCACCGCCGTCCGCCGCGGTGCCCAGCAGCTCCCCGGCGAAGGCCAGCTCCGGCCCCGCGTCGGCGAGCACCTGCTCGTGCAAGCTGCGCACCGCGTCGTCGTCGAGGCCGTCGGGGTCGAGCGACTGCTGGGCGAGCGCGGCCTGCACCGGGGTCAGGAAGCTGACGATGCCCGGGCCGTCGGGCCCGTCGCCGACGTACGGGGCCGCCTCGCTGGCCGCGATGCCCTGCTGTCCGGCCAGCACCGCGTCGAGGGCGGCACGGGTGAGGACCTCACCATCGTCGCTGGCCACCACCACCTGGAGCACCGAGCGCTGGGCGCTCTCGCCGAACAGCTCACCGATCCGCTCCGAGGCGAGGATCTCCTCGGACTCGGGCGCGAAGCCCTCCTGGCCGGTCGCCGTCTCGGCGGTCGTTGCCAACCCGGCGAGGACCGCCGTGAGCACGATCGTCGCCGCCA
>SLLJ01000172.1 GCA_007134165.1 Nitriliruptoraceae bacterium
CCGGTCCCGGTTCCTTCTCCGCCAGAGGATGTCGTGACGCTGCGCTCGCGGTTCCCGTCGTACGTCGACGCGGTCACCACGCCCGTGGGACGCGTGCTCGCGCGCACCCGCATCACGCCGAACTGGCTGACAACGCTCGGTATCGTGCTGACCGCGGCAGCGGCCGTCAGCGTGGCGCTCGCCTCGCCGGTGCTCGGCGGGGCCGTCCTGATCCTCGGTGGGTTGATGGACACCTTCGATGGTGCGGTCGCCCGCGCGACGGGGCGCTCCACGCCGTTCGGTGGCTTCTACGACTCGGTCAGCGACCGTATCTCCGACGGACTCATCCTGGGCGGGATGGCGTTCTGGCTCCGGGACGAACCTCGGCTGTTCACCTTGGCCGTCGTCGCCCTGGTCGGCGCCGAGGTCACCAGCTACGTACGCGCCAAGGCCGAGGCCATCGACCTCGACTGCTCCGTTGGGATCCTGGAGCGCGCCGAGCGGGCGATCCTGCTCATCATCGCACTGCTGTTCCACCGCTGGCTGCTGGAACCGGTGCTCTGGATCCTCGCGGTCGGCAGCACCGTCACGGTCGTGCAGCGGGTCCATCACGTCTGGTGCCAGATCGACCGGGACATCCCCGAGGAACTGCTCGCGCTGGCCGTGCTGGACCGGGCCTGGAGCCGGGCGTTCAAGAAGGCCGCCCGCCGGTTCTACGGCGAGCGCAACTTCGACCCGGCGCTCGACGAGCACAGCGCCAACCATCGCAACGATGAGCCCGCGCAAGCCGCCGATCCTGGGACCGAGGTGCCCGCCGATCGCCGGCACGCTACGAGGACCGACAGGAGCTCCGAGCGCGACCGGGTCGAGGTGATCGATGCCGCCGAGGTGGAGGACGAGGTGCTCGCTTCGGTCCCCGACGGGCCCTCCGGTCTGCGCGCCCGGCTGGTCCCGGGTCGCCGGTCGGGCACCGGTCGGCCGCGCGGACCGCGGCCGTGAGAGGCAGCGCCACGCTGGATGAACTGCCGCCGCCCGATCCCGAGACCATCCGGCAGCGCGCGGCCTATTGGCGCTACCTCGCGGTGTGGGAGGCGGCCGCCCGGCTGCCCGAACCCATCGCCCGCCGGTTGCCGGCACGCATCGGGGCGGCCTGGCACCTCGCGGCTCCTGCCCGTCAGCGCACCCAGGTGCGCCGCAACCTGGCCCGAGTCGTGCCCGACGCCTCGCCAGGCGACCTCGATGCCCTCGTGCACGATGCCTACGTGTCCTACGCCCGCTACTGGCTCGACAGCTTCCGACTGCACACCATGGACGGGGTGGCGGTGGCGGATTCCCCGGCCGAGGGGCTGGGCTACGTCGACGCATTCCGGGACAGCGGCCAGGGGGGCCTGTTCGCCACCGCCCACCTCGGCTCCTGGGACGTGGGCGCGTTCTTCACCGCCCAGCGGCGGTGGGGAATGGTCGTGGTCGCCGAGGTGGTGGAACCCCGTCGGTTGTTCGAACGGTTCGTGTGGCTGCGCCGGCAGGCCGGCATCGACGTCATCCCACTGGTGCGCGGGGGCAACATGCTCGACCAACTCGAGCAACGGGTGGCGCAGCAGGGGGCGCTGGCGACCCTGCTCGCCGACCGGGACCTGACCCGCAAGGGGCCGATCGTCGAGTTCTTCGGTGAACCGTGCCGACTGCCGCCCGGCACCGCCGCGCTGGCGCGGCGCACGGGGCGGCCGGTGGCGATCGGGGCCTTCGTGACCCGCGGCGATGGTTTCTACGGGGTGGTGCACGCCCCCGTCCAGGTGCACGAACGGTCGGTGTACGACGGCACCCAGCGGGTGGCACACGAACTCGAGGCGCTCATCTACCGCTTCCCCGAACAGTGGCACGTCTTCGTGCCCAACTGGCTCGTCGACCGGGAGCCTGACCACCCCGTCGCCGTCGCCTGGCGCGACGGTGAAGATTGGCGGGCGCGGGCCCGGCAGGAGTGGGACGCGCGAGAGCCGTCGGGCCGCGACGGATCCGGCAGGTCGGGAGGAGGCCCGGCATGAGGATCGCGATGGTCTCGCCCTACGACCTGAGCGTGCCCGGCGGCGTGCAGGCTCACGTGCGGGCGCTGGCGGCGGCGCTTCGGACCGGCGGCGACGAGGTCGCGCTGCTCGGTCCCGGACACCGCCTGAACCTGCGGCCCACCTTCGCCAGAACCGGGGCCGGATCCGATGCTGGTCCCGAAGCCGGCGCCGACTCCGACGCTGCTGCCGGTCCTAACGCTGCTGCCGGACCCCACGCTGCTGCCGGCGGGGGTCCGGATCCCGACCACCTCGACGTCGGCCCGTCGGTGGCCGTGCCCTTCAACGGTTCGCGCGCGCCCATCGGCCTCGACCCGCGCACCGGACTGCGGGTGCGGCAGGCGCTACGTCGGTTCGCTCCGGACCTGGTGCACGTCCACGAGCCGCTGGTGCCGGTAGTCGGCACCGCCGCGATCACCGCCGAGGCCGCCCCGACGGTGGCCACCTTCCATGCCTGGTCGGACCGCACTCGCGCCTACCGCCTGACCCGGCCGCTCGGCCGCTGGGTGATGCGTGAAGTGGGGGCGGCGATCGCGGTCAGTGACGCGGCTGCCGCCTATCACGGGCGGGTCCTGGGGGTCGACCCCCGACGTTTCACGGTCGTGCCCAACGGTGTCGACGTCGCCCGCTTCGCCACCGCTGAGCCCTTCGCCGACGTCGTCGCCGATCCGGCTCCGTGCCTGCTGTTCGTCGGCCGACTGGAGCGGCGCAAGGGTCTCGAGCCGCTGGTGCGTGCCTTCACCTACCTCAAGGCCGAGCGACCCGACCTGATCCTGTACGTGGTCGGCGCCGGCGACGAGCGGGCGCGCTGCGAGGCGCTGTTGCCCGCTGGGCTGCGGGAGGACGTGCGCTTCCTCGGCCGGGTCGACGACGAGGATCTGCCGCGCTGGTACGCCTCCTGCGATCTGTACGTCTCCCCGGCGCTCGGCGGTGAGTCGTTCGGGATCGTGCTGCTCGAGGCCATGGCCGCCGGGCGGGCGGTCGTGGCCTCGGACCTGCCCGGCTACCGCTCGGTGGCGACCGACGGGGTCCAGGCCCGGCTGGTCTCACCGGGCGACCCGCGGGCCCTGGCCGAGGCGATCGGCGGCCTGGTCGACAACCCGGCGGCGCGCACCGTCATGGGGCGCGAAGGCCGTCGGTGGGTGCAGGCCTACGACTGGCCGCAGGTCGCCGGCCGGCTGCGCGAGGTGTACGAGCAGGTGCTCGACGGTCGCTGAGCCCGCGCGGCTGGCGGGGGCACCGGGAGGCCGCGAGCCCCGGGGAGCCGGGAGCCGGGCGGGCACCGGCATCCACCGGCATGCGCCAGATACCTCGCGGTAGTCCGAACGCAGCGTAGGCTCGCGCCCTCATCTGGTCACTGCCCGTGGAAGGTCCGTCCATCGTGCGCCGCATTCTGGCCGCCATCCTCGCCGTCGTGCTACTGCTGGCAGCATGCGCCGGCGACGAGGAGCCCGAGGCCACCCCAGAACCCGTCGAGGAGCCCGAACCGCAGCCCGAACCGGAGCCTGAGCCCGAACCCGAACCGGAGCCCGAACCGGAGCCCGAGCCCGAACCAGAGGACCTGCGTCCCCGCTCCTTTGTGACCGGTGAGCCGGTCGACGAGGAGGTCATGCAGCGCCCGCTGCTGCTGGTCAAGATCGAGAACTCCCCGCAGGCCCGGCCGCAAACCGGGCTGGAAGCGGCCGACGTCGTCTTCGAGCAGCGTGTCGAGGCAGCGGTGACCCGCTTCATGGTCGTGTTCCACAGCCAGCTGCCCGAGTCGGTCGGACCGACCCGCTCGGCCCGGCCGGTCGACGCCGAGGTGGTGACCGCCTTCGGCCGCTCCGGGTTCATCTACTCCGGTGCCCGTCCCGAGGTGCAGGGCATGCTGGCCGCCACCTCCTCGGTGCGCATCGCGGAGGGGGGCCCCGGCTTCCACCGCATCGGCGAGCGCCGTGCGCCACACAATCTGTACCTGCGCCTGCAGCCGGCACTGGATGCGGTGATCGAACGCGAGGCCGAAGTGCTCGACTCCATCGGCTGGGTGTTCGCCGAGGAACCGCCCCGCGGCGAGGAACAGTGCCCCCCCGGAGCCGAGGACTGCGAGGATCCGGGCCGCTCCCTCGACGTCGTCATGACCAACGCCTACGTGACCAACTGGGCTTACGACGAGGATGAGGGCGTGTACCGCCGCAACCAGAACGGGGAGCCGTTCCTGGTCACCGGCGAGGAGCAGATCGGCGCGGCCAACGTGCTGGTGCTCGGCGCCCGTTTCTACACCGGCGCCTCGGGCTACCCGGAGACCACCGTGCTGACCGAAGGCTCGCGGGGCATCGCGCTGCGCGACGGCAACCGCTACGAGGTGACCTGGTCCAAGCCGACCGCCGCCGACCACATCGAGGTGCTCGACGCCCGTGGCCTGCCCTTCGCGCTCAAGCCCGGCCCGACCTGGGTGCTGTTCCCCTCCGAGAGCAACCTGCCGGCCCCACTGACCCCACCCGACGAGGACGTCGACGCCGAAGCTCAGGGGTAGACCGCCGTCGGACGTCATGCGGCGGTGAGGCAGTACCCTCCAACGGTCGGTCCCCGGCGCCACGGAGCAGTGCGATGAGCCACCACCACGACGATCACGCCACCACCTCGTCCCCGGCAGCGGCGGATGCATCCCAGGCGCAGACCGGCACGATGCGGGTCAAGCGCGGCATGGCCGACATGCTCAAGGGCGGCGTCATCATGGATGTCGTCACCCCCGAGCAGGCGCGGGTCGCCGAGGCCGCCGGTGCGGTCGCGGTCATGGCGCTCGAGCGGGTCCCCGCCGACATCCGCCGTGACGGTGGCGTGGCGCGGATGAGCGATCCCGACATGATCGACGGCATCGTCGCGGCGGTGTCGATCCCGGTCATGGCCAAGGCCCGCATCGGCCACTTCGTCGAGGCGCAGGTGCTGCAGTCGCTCGGCGTGGACTACGTCGACGAGTCCGAGGTGCTCACTCCCGCCGACGAGGCCCACCACATCGACAAGTGGGGCTTCGACGTGCCGTTCGTGTGCGGTGCGACCAACCTCGGCGAGGCGCTGCGCCGGCTGGGGGAGGGGGCGGCGATGATCCGCTCCAAGGGCGAGGCCGGTACCGGCAACGTCGTGGAGGCCACTCGCCACATGCGTTCGATCACCGGCGAGATCCGCCGCCTGGCGTCGATGGACACCACCGAGTTGTACGCCGCGGCCAAGAAGCTGCGGGCCCCGGTCGACCTGGTCGTCGAGGTGGCACGCACCGGCCGGCTGCCCGTGGTGCTGTTCACGGCCGGTGGCATCGCCACCCCGTCGGACGCGGCGATGATGATGCAATTGGGTGCCGACGGGGTGTTCGTCGGCTCAGGCATCTTCAAGTCCGGCGACCCCGAGGCGCGCGCCCGCGCGATCGTGGAGGCGACCACCCACTTCGACGACCCGGCGGTCGTCGCCAAGGTGTCGCGCGGACTCGGTGAGGCGATGGTCGGCATCAACCTCGACACCCTGCCCGACGAGCAGAAGTACGCGGGACGCGGCTGGTGAGCGCTGCCCGCCTGCCGGGCGCGCCCGGCGGCGGTCGGGTCACGGCACGTGCTGCCTCGGCCGAGTGGGTGCCGGGACAGCGGCTGGTGGCCGACCTCAGGGGTGAGCCCGGCGCCGACGTCGAGGTGGCGCCGGACCCCGACGCGCCCTCGATCGGCGTGCTCGCGCTGCAGGGCGACGTGCTCGAGCACCTGCGAGCGCTGCGCCGCAGCGGCGCCCGGACGGTGCGGGTGCGTTCGCTCGAGGATCTGGCCGCGGTCGACGCGCTGGTGCTGCCCGGGGGGGAGTCGACCACCATCGGCAAGCTGCTCGACCGCTTCGGGCTGCTCAGGCCGGTGCGCGCGCGCATCGATGACGGGCTGCCGGTGTTCGGGACCTGCGCGGGGATGATCCTGCTGTCCGACGAGCTCGACCAGGCCGAGCCCCAGCCTCTGGTCGGCGGCATCGCCGTGCGCACGCGGCGCAACGCCTTCGGTCGGCAGGTCGATTCGTTCGACACCCGGCTGCCGGTGGTGGGGATCGACGGCGGACCGGTGGACGTGTCGTTCATCCGTGCGCCGCGGGTCGAAGCCGTGCTGGATGCGGATGCGGTCGAGGTGCTCGCCGAGGTCGAGGGCTACCCGGTCGTGGTGCGCCAGGGCCGGCTGCTCGCCACTGCGTTCCACCCGGAGGTCACCGGAGACGGCCGGTTGCACGCGCTGTTCGTCGGCATGGTGCGCGATTCGGGGGGCTGAAGGTCACGAAGGTCTTCGCGTGCCGGGACGCTCGACGCCTGGATTCGTTCCGCGTCCTGACGGCTGGCGTGTGGCGGGGATTGCCCTCACCCGCCCGTCGCCGGACTCGCCGAGCCGCTGAACCCATGGCGGCCTACGCACCGGCTTTGCGCCGTCCCATGCCTTGACGGTGAGGTCTTCTACCACGACGACGTCTGCGGTTCGGCCGAGCCGGCTCGTGGCCTTGTGGACGGTGTCACGGCGGACGTTGGTAGCACGGCCGTTGGTCCGGCCGATTGAACGCAGCGTCTTCGCGGGTCGTTTGGAGCCTCGCTGTTGCCGTGAGGCTTTGCGCTGCAGCTGTGCCAGTCGGTCCTGCGTAGCCCGCAGGCTTGCTGGGCCAGACACCCGAAGGACTTCGTCGCGACGGTGGTTGGCGGCAACCAGAAGGCCTTTCGCGCCAACGTCAACCCCTGACGGCGGTGTGGTGTCGGCGGCTGCCGGACTGCACGGCCCTATGGACCTCGACGGTGAAGGAGACGTGCCAGCGGCCCCGGCTGTCTCGTGTCACGGTGGCCCCAAGGATACGGGCGGTCCCGGCCGTGAGCCGACGGTGCAGTCTGCGGGTGTTCTCATGGGCGTGCAGCCACCTAAGCCTCGGGAGTTGCACGCTACGGCGGCGGGCCGAGGCCACGCTCGGTCGGCCGTCGCGGACCGTGGACGAGGGGGCAAGAGGGCCCATCCGTTGCGCGGGAAGGTTCCCTGCGGCGGGGGCGGCGGCGTTGTGTCCTGCAGTTCGAGGCTTGGAGGCCTCGAACTGCAGGACACAACCAGGGTCGGCGCCCGGTGTGGTCCGCACCGAGGGCGCGTGAGCCTCCGGTCCGGCCGCACCGTCCGGCCCGGCGGTCCGGTCCGGCCCGGCGGTCCGCGTGGCCCGATACCTTCGAACCCAGCAGCCATCGGGGAGTCGCGCACAGCATGTGGGTCCGCATCGTCGGGAGCCTGGTGATGCTCGGGCTGCTGGCCGGATGCGCCTCGGTCGAGGCCCGTGCGGAGCAAGTGTGCGTTCAGGCGGCCCGGGCGCTCAACAGCCAGGAGCCGCAACAGGCGGCGCTATCGCTGGCGACGGTGGAGGGCCTGCTGTGGCGTTCGGACCGCCCCATCGGTCGCGGCTTCAACCAGGAGCTCGCCGACCAGATGTCGGCCCGCTGCCCGTATGAGCTCGGAGCGGTGCTGCTGCGCCTCGGCGAGCAGGAGGGCCAGGACGCCAACCGCGATCTGTACCGGCCCTACCTCGATGCCATGCGTACGGCGTCGCCCGACCCGACGCTGCTGGTCACCGAACCGCGTGACGACGACGGGCGCTTCTCCGGGGCGAGCGGGCTGGGTTGGGGGGTGGCCGCGCTGATCGCGATCCTGGTCGGGTTACGGGTCTTCGAGGTCGCGGTGCGCGCGCCGGCCCGCCGCCGACAGGCGCACTGGGCGGCTGAGGCCGACGCGGCCCGGGAGCGGCGCGAGGCGCGCGAGGC
>SLLJ01000078.1 GCA_007134165.1 Nitriliruptoraceae bacterium
CCGGCGTCGATCAGGGCCGAGACCTGCGTGGCGTCGTCGAGCGGGTCGCCCACGACCAAGGCGTCGAAGGCTTCGGCGAGCGCCGCCTCGACGTCGGCGGCGATGTCGCGGTGGACGAGCACACGTTGCACCGAGATGCACGACTGTCCGGCGTGCGAGGTACCCGCAGCGGCGATTTTGGTGGCGGCGGTGCGCCAGTCGGCGTCGGGCTGCACGATCACCGGAGCGTTGTTGCCCAACTCGAGGGAGACCTTCTTGCGCGGCGCGCTCGCCCGGATCCCCCACCCGACCTCCGGCGAACCGGTGAAGGTGATCATGGCGACGTCGTCGTGGTCCACGAGGGCCGCTCCGACTTCGCGCCCCGAGCCGGTCACCACGTGCAGGTAGCCGGCCGGCAGCCCGCAACGGTCGAGCAGCAGCTCCGCGAGCTTGATGCCGGAGAACGGCGTCTGCCCGGCGGGCTTGAGCACCACCGCGCACCCGGCGGCGATCGCCGGTGCCAGCTTGTGGACGACGAGGTTGAGCGGGAAGTTGAAGGGCGTGATCGCGCCGACCACCCCGACCGGCACCCGCAGGGCGAAGCCGAGGCGACCCTGACCGGCGGGCGCGGCGTCCAGGGCGAGCATCTCCCCAGCCAGCGAGCGAGCGACCGCCGAGGAGAACCGGAAGGTGGACACCGCACGTTCGACCTCCACCCGGGCGGTGGTGATCGGCTTGGCGGCCTCACGCGCAATCGTGCGGGCAAGATCCTCGGCGAGGTCGGGGGCGGCGAGCAGTTCCGCGGCTCGGTCGAGCACCACGGCCCGTTGCCAGGCCGGCAGCGGCTGCTCGTGCATTGCGCGCCGGGCGGCAGCGACCGCGGTGTCGACGTGCTGCGTGCTGCAGCGGGGCACGGCGCCGATCAGCTCCCCGTCGTAGGGAGCGCGGATCTCGATCGAGTCTTCGGTACTGACCGGCTGACCGTCGATGCGGACGGGGTGCTGGGTCATGGGCTCGTCCTCGTCAGGTCAGGTCAGGTCGTCGTCGCCGCCAGAGCACGGTCGAAGCTTGCCAGTGCGTGATCGATCTGCGCGTCGCTGATCACCAGCGGCGGGATCCAGCGCAGGGTCGAACCATAGGGGCCGCAGCTCATGGCCACCACGTGCTCCTCGACGAGCAGGTGACGCATGATCGCGGCGGTGCGTGCAGGATCCGGAGACCCCTCGTCGTCAACGATCTCGGAGGCGAGCATCGCGCCGAGGTTGCGGTTCTCCCCGATGGTGCGGGAGCGGGCGGCGACCGCGTCGAGCCCGGCGCGGAAGCGCGCGCCGACCTCGGCGGCACGCGGAAGGAACCCCGGGCCGGTCATGATGTCGAGGGTGGCCAGGGCCGCCGCGCAGGCCATCGGGTTGCCGCCGTAGGTCCCCCCGTGGGAGCCCACCGGCCAGCGGTCCATGAGCTGCGCGGAGGCGCCCACCGCCGACATCGGGAAGCCCGACGCGATGCCCTTGGCCAGCACGACGACGTCGGGGGTCAGGTCGTGGTGATCACCGGCGAGCATCCGCCCGGTGCGCCCGAAGCCGGTCTGCACCTCGTCGGCGACGAACAGGATGCCGTGCTCGGCGCAGCGTTCAGACAGACCGTGCAGGAAGCGACCCGGTGCCGGGACGTACCCGCCCTCCCCGAGCACCGGTTCGATCATCACCGCGGCGGTCTCGGTGGGTGCGGTCTGAGTGGCCAGCAGCAGGTCGAACTCGCGCAGACAGTGGTCGACGGCCGCGTCCTCGTCCTCCCCGGTGAGGAAGGTGACGGGGAAGGGCGCGACGAACACCCCCGAGGGCAGTGGGGCGTGCCCGGCGCGGTACACGGCCTTGGAGGTGGTCATCGCCATGGTCAGATGGGTGCGGCCGTGGAAGGAGCCCTGCAACACCACCACGTTGGGACGCCCAGTGGCCTGCTTGGCGAGCTTCACCGCGGCCTCGGTGGCCTCGGCCCCGGAGTTGGCGAAGAAGAACTGCTCGATGCCGGGTGGGGTGGTCTCGGCCAGTCGCTGCGCGAGGGGTTCGAGCAGAGCGTGGCGGTAGCAGTTGACCTGGGCGTGCACGAAGCGTCCGGCCTGCTCACGGATGGCCTCGACCACCCGCGGGTGGCAGTGGCCGGTGTTGACCACGCCGATTCCCGAGGTGAGGTCGAGGTAGTCGGTGCCGTCCACGGTGGTGATCACCGCGCCAGCGCCGTGGGTGACCTGCAGGTCGGTCAACTCGAACCAGACCCTCGAGAGGTGGGTGTCCATGGGCTGCTCCTCGGGGCTCAGGCGGTCCAGCCGGCCTCGGGGCGATCGAACCAGACGTGGACCTGTCCGGTGCCGGTCGCGTTCTCGTAGTCGGACAGCAGCCGCCCCGGCGCGGCGCAGTCACGGCCGCCGATGGCAGCGACCATCGCGAGGTAGTGGCCGAAGCCGCCTTCGGGGTTGTGTGGGTGGTAGTCGTCCATGTGATCGATGACCGCGGCGTGATCGCCCGCCTGCATCCAGGCCAGGCGCAGCTCGTCGGCGGCCCGGGCCTCGGGAGTGATGATGTGCGAGGGGTCGGAGGCCTCGTGCTCAGGCAGCTGCTTGAGCCGGTGGAAGGTGTGGCTCATCCCGCCGCTGGCGAGCACCACGACCCGCCGATCTGAGGCCGCAACGGCCTGCCCGATCGCCCGGCCGAAGGTCAGGAAGTCGTCCTCGTCGCCGGTCTGCACGATCGACGCCGACAGGATCCGCTCACCGCGGTGCAGGTAGTGCACGAGGTTCACGGTGGCGTAGTAGACCGGGAGGTAGGGGTCATCGATCGCGGTGGTCGGCGTGCCGAGCTCGTTGCCGTACTTCTCGATCAGCAGGGCGAGCTCCCGATCACCGGCGTAGTCGTAGGGCACCTGCCGCATACCGCGTGGCAGCTCCGAGGAGGTCATGAGGCCCTCCCGGTGGTCGTGGGAGGACACGACGTGCTCGACGGTGGTGAACCAGTGGGTGTCGAGGATGACGATGGTGTCGGGCCGCAGCTCGGCGAGGATCTCGCTGCGCAGACGCTCGAGGCCTGGAACCAGCGAGATCTCCCTGCCATCGTTGAGATGGCGGCGCGTCTGCTCGTCGAACATGATGGTGGGGACGTGCGAGATCAGCCCCGCACCGACGATGACTCCCATGGGTGGCTCCTGTGGACTCGTGGGTGGGTGGGGTGCGCAGGCATCAGCCGGCGACCGGGCCGGGCGTATCGCGCTCGAGGGTCTGACCGCCGACGAAGGTGGCGCCGACCTGGCGGTAGGTGGCGCCGATCAGCTCGTAGGGGACGAGACGGTCGAACTCCTCGGTCGGGCTGGAGAACAACTCGAGTTCGGCGTCGCCGACATAGACCGGCCCGGCCTCGACGTCGACGGTCTTCAGGCGCACGAGTTCGCTGAGGCTCGGCGGGGCGTGGGGACCCTCGATGGCGGGCAGGAAGCGGGTGTGGGCCATCGCGTGGCTGTTGACGAACCCGCCGGTGTCCCCGGTGCCGATGATCGTGAACCTCGCCTGGGCCAGGCGTCGGTCGTAGGCCGCGAGGGTGGCGCCGAAGCGCCCGCCGGGCTCGAGCCGGGGGCCGGCTCGGCCGTAGGTCACCGGGCGGGTGAGGTGGATGGAACCAAGCTTCTTCGGGTAGCCCTGGTAGTGGCCGCGAGCCATCGCGTAGTCGGTGTCGACCCAGATGTACACGCAGCGCGAGACGTGTTCCCCGCGGTAGCGGCCGCGGACGACGAAGAACACCTCGCGGTACTGCGCGCGCACCGGGTCGAGCAGTTCCTCTCCGCCCTGCGAGCACGACTGCCAGTCGGCCCACACGATCGCCACCGCTCCGGGATCCTCGGCGGGTTCGAGCGGATCGGGCAGCAGCTCGAACACTCGGGCAGGGTCGGTGCGGTACTCGATGGTCAGCAGGTCACCGGAGTAGTACCAGGGCGGCGGCGGCACCAGAGACGAGCGGCCGGTCGCGGTGCGCGGGAAGAGGAACCCCTCGAGCGTTGCCACGTGACGTCTCCCTCGTCAGCCGTACACAGCATACCGTTCGGACGCGAACGATGTTGCTAGCCTACGGTCGTCCCCGGTGCGAGGAAACGGATGGAGACGCGCAGGATCCTGCTCGACGGAGCGGTCACGACCGTGGTCCGTGACGGCGAGGAACTGGTGGCCGGCGACGGTCGTCGGGTCACGATCGACCGGGCCGTGCATCTTACGCCGGTCACGCCCTCCAAGATCCTGTGCGTGCACCTCAACCACGTCAGCCGGGTCGAGGAGTTCGGGGTCATGCTGCCCGCAGCTCCCACCTACTTCCACAAGCCGGTGTCCTCGCTCAACGCCCACGAGGGTCACGTCGTGCGGCCCCATGGGTGCCGCTGGCTGAACTACGAGGGCGAGATCGGGATCGTGATCGGCCGCACCACCCGCAACGTCAGCCAGGACCAGGCCTGGGACCACATCGCCGGCTACACCGTGGCCAACGACTTCGGGTTGCACGACTTCCGCGACACCGACGCCGGCTCGATGCTGCGGGTCAAGGGCTCGGACACGCTCTGCCCGCTGGGTCCGGGACTGGTCTCGTCCGCCACCTGGGACCCCCGCGATGGCCACCGCCTGGTCACCCGCGTCAACGGCGAGGTGCGCCAGGACGGATCGACCACCGAGATGACCTGGGACATGGCCTACCTCGTCGCCGACCTCGCCCGCACGATCACCCTGGAGCCTGGCGACGTGATCCTCTCGGGCACCCCGGCCAACTCGCGCCCCGTGCACCCCGGTGACGTCGTCGAGGTGGAGGTGGAGGGGCTGGGAACGCTTCGCAACCGGATCGTGACCGGACCCACGCCGATCCGCGACGAACTCGGCGCGCAGCCCACCGAGTCCGAAGAGGTGCGCTCCACGGCACTGGGTGGAGATTGGGAGTACCGCGGCATCCGTGCACCGCGCCGCTGAGCCGGTGTGAGCCTCAGGCCAATCGTGCGACCGATTCGCGCCCCGCAGCGGCGGCCACGAGCCACTCGAAGCACGGATCGACCCCGGCGAACATCTCGGGGTGCCACTGCACGCCGACCACCGGGGCGCCGGGCAGTTCGAGCGCCTCGACGACGCCGTCCACCGCTCGGGCGGTCACGCGCAACCCCTCGCCGAGGCGGTCGACGGCCTGGTGGTGCAGGCAGTTCACCCGGGTCCGGGGCCCGTACCACGCGGCGACCCGCGTGCCCGGCACGGTCTGCACCCGGATGATGCGGGCGTCGCGCGGGTCGGTGAAGCTGGCATGGGGCTCACCGGCGTGCAGCGGTAGGTCGGCCACCAGGCTGCCGCCGTGGGCGACGTTGACCACCTGCAGGCCACGGCAGATGGCCAGCACGGGCAGGTCGTGCTCCCGCGCCGCCTCGTACAGCGCCACTTCGCGCTCGTCGCGCGCGGGGTCGACGTCGGTATCGGTTTCGGCCAGCGGACGACCGTAGCGGGTGGGGTCGATATCACCTCCGCCCGACAGCACCAGTGCGTCGAGCCGGGCGAGCACCTGCGGCTCGGTGCTCGCCGAGAGCTGCACGGGCAGCCCACCGACAGCAGCCACGCTGCGCGCGTAGTCGGCGAGGTGCAGTTCCGCCCCGGCGCTGCGCAGGATCTCGGGCACGCCCCGGATCCGGGCCAGCGGCAGCCGACGGCCGGTGATCCCCACCAGGGGGGCGCTCACGACACGCCAGCCGGGATCGCGACCAGGACGGCGTGGGAGCGGTCGAGGTGCGCAGCCACCGCCGCGGCGGCCAGCCCGGGGCGTTGGGCCGCATGGTTGAGCGCGCCGTGGGCGTCGTCGCGCTGCAGCACCCGCAGCACCCCGGTCGCAGCGTGGAGGTCCCCGGACTGGGCAACCAGCGTGGTGGCTGGCATACGGTCTCCGATGCTCCCGACGGCCGAAGGTCTGCCACCCGAACCTCCAGCGGGGCCGGAACCTACCCGCCGCGCCAGCCGGCCAGCAACCTCACCCGCGGGTGGAGCCCTCGAGGATCTGCAGGGTCTGCAGCTCGGCGTGGAACTCCAGCGCGTAGGCGCCGCCCTCGCGGCCGATGCCCGAGATCCCCATCCCACCGAACGGGGCGGTCAGGTCGCGCACCAGGAAGGTGTTGACCCACACGGTGCCGGCACGCACCGCCCGGCCCACACGCTCGGCCCGTTCCCGGCAGCCGGTGAACACGATCCCCGACAGGCCATAGGCGGTGGAGTTGGCGAGCGCGATCGCGTCCGACTCGGTGGCGAAGGTCTGCATGGTGAGCACCGGCCCGAACACCTCGCGCTGCACGATCTCGTGGTCGTTAGCGGCCGGTTCGATC
The DNA here is from genome assembly GCA_007134165.1 of Nitriliruptoraceae bacterium. Taxonomy (GTDB): domain Bacteria; phylum Actinomycetota; class Nitriliruptoria; order Nitriliruptorales; family Nitriliruptoraceae; genus SKJO01. The sequence continues at coordinate 6,349 of SLLJ01000078.1, forward strand.
AGGGTGGGCTCGTAGAACAGCCCCGCGCGGGTGCCACCGACCTCGGCGCGCTGTCCGCCGCGCACCACCCGGTCGCCGGCGGCGCGAGCGCGGTCCACGAACCCCTCGACCCGGGCGAGGTGCGCGGGATGGATCAACGGGCTGATGGTGGTCGCTGCCTCCCGGCTGTCGCCGAGCACGTGGGCGTCGACCTGCGTGTGGAAGCGGGCGAGGAACTCCTGACGCACCGATTCGTGCACCAGCAGCCGGGTGCCCGCCAAGCAGACCTGCCCGCTGTCGTCGTACTGCCCCGCCGCGGTGCGCGCCGCCGCCTCGAGGTCGGCGTCCTCGAACACCAGCAGCGGGCCCTTGCCGCCCAACTCCGCGGTGAACGGCACGAGATTGCGGGCGGAGGCCTGCCCGATGTGCCGGGCCGCCTCGGGCGAGCCGGTGAACGAGATGCGCGCGACCCGTGGATCGGCGACCAGCGCCGCGCCGACCTCCTCACCCAGGCCCTGCACGACGTTGAGCACCCCGGGGGGCAGCCCGGCCTGTTCGGCGAGGTCGGCGAGCAGCGAGGCCGACAGCGGCGACCACTCGGCGGGCTTGAGCACCACCGGGTTGCCAGCCGCGAGCGCGGGCGCCAGCTTCCAGGTCGACAGCAGCCAGGGGGCGTTCCACGGGGTGATGATCACGGCGGGCCCGGCCGGCCGGCGCAGCACCCGGTTGGCCGTGCCCTTGGACGACCAGGTCCGCTCCTCGTGCGCCGCCGCGAGGTCGGCGTAGTTGCGCAGGTTGGCCGCGCCGCGTGGGATGACCCGGGCACGCAGTGACTCGCGCAGCATCGCCATGTCGGCGCACTCGACCTCGGCGATGCGCGCCACCTCGGCGTCGATCGCGTCCGCCAGCCGGTGCAGGTACGTGCCACGTTCGACGGGTGAGAGCGCCGCCCAGGCCGGGAACGCCGCCTGCGCCGCATCGACGGCCGCCCGGGCGGTGTCGGCATCGCCTCGAGCCACGTCAGCCAGCTTCCACGACCAGTCCAGCGGCGAACGCACCTCGAAGGTCGCCGCCGAGTCCACCCGGCGCCCGCCGAGGTAGTGCCAGGTCGACACCGAGGTGCCGGCCACGTCCACGCGGTGGTCGTCCATGCGCGTCTGCCTCGAGGTCGAGTGCCGGGCCGGCGGTCTGCGCCGCCTGCGGACCGGGTCAGTGGAAGGGCAGGTACTCGTTGAGTTCCCAGTCGGTGACGTGACGGGCGAAACGTTCCCACTCGGCGCGCTTGATGACCACGAAGTGCTCCACGAGGTCACGCCCGACCGCCTCGACGAGCTCGGTGTCGGCCTCCAGCGCGTCCAGCGCCAGCCGCAGCGAGTCGGGGGTGGTGCGGGTGGCGTCGGAGGACTCCAGGCAGTCCCCGGTCTCGGCGGGTTGCAACTCGAGTTCGTGCACGACGCCGAGCCGGGCCGTGTGCAGCAC
>SLLJ01000372.1 GCA_007134165.1 Nitriliruptoraceae bacterium
GCGGCGATGTGGGGCTCGAGGTGGCCGACCGCCGCCTTCATCGCCTCGGCGGACTGCAGCACGAAGGGCAGCTGCATCTGCCCCGAGGCGAACAGCTCGCCGACGGTCGCCATCCCGGCGAGCAGGAACCGGTTGACGATGTCGAGCGGGGCGTGCTCCGCCAGGGCCAGGTCGAGGTCGGCGTCGAGCCCGTCGCGGTCCCCGTCGACGATCCGCCGCTCGAGGCGCTGCTCGACGCTCAGCGCGGCGAGCTCGTCGGCAGAGGCCTTCGTCGAGGTGGCGCCCTCGAAGCGCGACATCAGCTCGTGCAGGGGGTCGTAGTCGGCGCCCGCCGTCCCGTCGAGCCCGGCGGTGCCCCGACGATCGTGCACGAGGTCCAGCGCGATGGCGCGGTGCTCGTCGTCGATGCGGTGCAGCGGCAGGATCCTGGCGACGTGCACGATGGCGGAGTCCAGCCCCCGCTGCATGGCCGCGTCGAGGAACACCGAGTTCAGCACCTGCCGGGCGGCCGGCGACAGCCCGAACGAGACGTTGGAGACGCCCAGGGTGGTGGCGCAGCCGGGCACCGACGCCTTGATCCGCTCGATCGCCTCGAGGGTCTCGAGCGCGTCGCGGCGCAGGTCCTCCTGGCCGGAGCCCAACGGGAAGGTCAGGCAGTCGAAGATCAGATCGTGGGGTTCGAGCCCGTGCTCGTCGATGGCGAGGCGGGCGATGCGCTCACAGATCTCGACCTTGCGCTCGGCGGTGCGCGCCTGGCCCTCCTCGTCGATCGCGAGCACGATCACCGCCGCTCCGTAGCGGCGGGCCAGCGGGAGCAGCCGGTCGGCCTTGACCCGGCCGTCCTCGAGGTTGACGGAGTTGATCACGGCCCGCCCTCCGAGCCGGATCAGCGCCGCCTCGATGACCTCGGGCTCGGTGGAGTCGATCACCAGGGGCAGGGTGGACTGCGTGGCGTAGCGGTCCACGACCGCGACCATGTCGGGCACCCCGTCGCGGCCGACGTAGTCGACGCACACGTCGAGCACGTGCGCGCCCTCCCGGGTCTGGGACCGGGCAAGCTGCACCGCACCCTCCCAGTCCTCGGCCAGCAGCAGATCGCGGAAGGCCTTCGAGCCGTTGGCGTTGGCGCGCTCGCCGATGGCGAGGAAGGCGTTCTCCTGCTCGATGGGCACCGCGCTGTACAACGACGCCAGCGCTGGCCGCCACTCGACCACCAGGGGCGCGGGGCGGTTGGAGTCTGGCTCGGAGGGGGCCGGCGTTGGGCCGGCGGCGCCCGACTCGCCGGCGCTGCGGGGCGCCAGCAACCGGCCGGCGGCCCCGGGGCGGAGCGCTGCGGCCCGGTCCAGGCGCCGCGGGCGAGCTGGGTGTGCACCGACCGCCTCGACCACGGCCGCGAGGTGGGCCGGCGTGGTCCCGCAGCAGCCGCCGACAATTCCGACCCCGAATGCTTCGACGAACTCGCGGTGAGCCTCGGCGAGCCCTGCGGGAGACAGCGGGTAGACGGTTGCCCCGTCCTCGAGGTGCGGGATCCCGGCGTTGGGCACGACGCTGATCGGCAGGCGTGACGAGCGGGCCAGCGTGCGCACATGCTCACGCATGTCCGCGGGGCCGGTCGCGCAGTTCATCCCGAGCACATCGATGGCCAGCGGATCGAGCGCGGCGATAGCCGCCAGCGGCTCGGTGCCCAGCAGCATCGTGTTGATGTCCTTCTCGACCGTGAACTGCAGCATCAGCGGGACTCGTGAGCCACGCTCCACGAACACGTCGTTGACGGCTGCCACCGCCGCCTTGGCCTGCAGCAGGTCGAAGCAGGTCTCGACCAGCAGCACGTCGCAGCCGCCGTCGAGCAGTCCCCGCACCTGGCGGCGGTAGCCCGCCTCCATCGTGGGGACGTCGAGGTGGTCGGGGGTGACGGCCGGGTCCTTGCCCAGCGACAGCGTCGGCGCGCGGGTGCCCGGACCGATCGAGCCGATCACCCAGCGCGGATCACCAGGGCTGGCCACGTCGTCGGCGGCCCGGCGGGCGATCTCGGCGGCCAGGCGATTGAGCTGCTCGGTGTCGGCGCCGAGCCCGTACTCGTCGAGCACCCACGGGGCGCCACCGAAGGTGTTGGTCTGCACGGCATGCACACCGACGTCGAGGAAGCTCGAGTGCACGGCCTCGACCACTTCGGGGCAGGAGCGCACGAGCACCTCGTTGCAGCCCTCGAGGTGTTCGCCGCCGAAGTCGGCCGCGGTCAGCCCGGCGGCCTGCAACGCCGTGCCCATCCCCCCATCGAGCACGACCACGCGCTCGGCGATCCCGTCGAGGAACGGGTGGGCATCCAGCGGCGGCAGCGGCGAGTCCATGAGTCCGCCAGGCTAGGGCGTCTGCCGCCCCGCATCGTCCACAGGCTGGCGGGGCGGATGCATGCGTCGGGTACCGGCCGGTTCGTAAGGTGGCGCTTGGCCGCGGGATTCCCGCGCTGCACGGACGATCGGGGGCAGCATGGACCTGGTCCTCGAGTTCGGCGACGCCGAGCCGGGCCACCTCGTCGAGGTCAGCGTGGTGCTCGAACATCCCGGTGCACGCGTCGGCGAGCTCATCGCCGAGTTCACCACCGCGTTCGCGTCCGCGCTGCCGGTCGTCCTGGTCGACCCCCACGCGTCCGATGACGGCGGGCAGCTCGGACTGTGGGTCGGCCGGCGCTGGTACGGACCCGGTGAGCTGCTCGTCGGCCTCGGGCTACGCGAGGGTGACACCGTGCGGATCGGCCCGGCCGACCGGCCCGCCGACGCTCAGCTCCCGAGGTCCGGTTGCGGTGGCTGCCAGGCGGTGCCCGTTCAGCAGGCGTCCGTCCCGGCGGTGCCCGTTCAGCAGGCGTCCGTTCAGGAGGTGCCCGTCCTGGCAGTGACCGAGGGGCCCGCCGCTGGCGCCACGGTGGCGTTGGGTCCGGGGCCGGTCGTACTGGGCCGCGCTCCGCATGCGCCTGATCCGGCACCCCCAGATCCGACCTCCCCGGAGGGACATCCGGCGCACACCGCAGCACTGGCGCTGGCGGATGCAACGGTGTCGGCACGGCACGCGGTGCTCATCCCGGATCCGGCGGGTGGGCCTGGCTGGTGGGTGCGCGACCTCGACTCGCGCAACGGCACCTGGATCGACGATCGCCCGGTCACCGGCGAGGGCCGGGAGTTGGCTCCTGACGCCGTTCTGCGGCTGGGTGCCACCCACCTGCGACTGCAGCATCCCGGTACGGTCGGCTCCCTCGAGCACGCCGGTCACGATCCATCGACCCGGCTCGTGTCGGCGACCGGGCCGGCTTCGCTCGCCCCCAGCGGCTCCCGGGTTGCGCGCCACCGCCCACCCCGTCCGCCTGCCCCGTCGGCCCCCGAGCCGGTGGTCCTGCCCGCGGCGCCCCAGCCCACCCCGCCGCCGCGGGCCCTGTCACTGGTGACCGTGCTGACGCCGCTGGTCATGGCCGGGACGCTGGTGATCTGGACCGGCAACCCGCGTTTCGGGCTGTTCCTGGTGCTCGGCCCGATCCTGGCGGTCGGTACGTGGTGGTCGGGGCGCCGGCGTCAGCAGCGCAGCACTCGCCGGGGCGAGCGCCGTCTGGTCGAGGACCTGGCCGTGCTCGCCCACCAGCTCGACGTTCTGGTCGACGCCGAGGTGGCACGTCGCCGCCGGGTGGTGCCCGACCTGGCCGAGGTCGCCGGTCGGATCCGTGCCGACAGCGTGCGACTGTGGGAGCGGCGTCCTGGGGACGACGACTGGTTGCGGCTGCGCGTCGGCCTTGGCCGGGTGGGCTGGGAGCCTCGGGTCGAGGCTGGCGAGCAGCGTCCGGGCCCGCCGACGACGACGGCGGATGACGTCCCGGGCGCCACCGACGATCCCGACGCGTTCACCGCACGGGCTCGAGTTCGCATCGACGCCGAGGTGGCCCGGGCCGCGACCCTGCCTCGATGTCCGGTCGCCGTCGACCTCGCCGGGGGTGGGGTGGTGGGCATCGTCGGGGGGAGCGCCGAGTTGCGGCGCGCGCTGAGCAGCGCGCTCATCGTGCAGGCGGCGGCCCACCACGGGCCGGCCGACCTGGCGATCGCGGTGCTGACCGACACGGGCGTCGACGGCCCCTGGGACTGGGTGACCTGGCTGCCGCACACGCGGGTGGGTGGCGGGCCCGACCGGTGGATCGCGGGCAACGCCGCGGAGGCCGAGCAGCTCCCGCAGACGTGGGGTGAGCACGCCGTCACCTCCCCCGACCGCACCCTGCTGACCGTGATCGAACCCGCCGGGCTCGCGCACGGCAGCCGCGGGGCGGCACTGCGTGCGCTGTTGCAGGGCCGGCTCGGACCGGTCGCGGGCATCGTGCTCGCCGAGGTCGCCGACGAGCTGCCGGCCGTGACCCGCACGGTGGTCCGACTCGACGGCCGGTCGGGCGCCGGGTGCCTCGAACCCACTGGCCGGGGGGTGGACGGCCGGGGGGGCGGCCGCGTGGACGAGTTGGTCGTCGCCGGGCTGGCTGCCGCCACGTCGCGCGAGTTGGCCCGCCGGCTCGCTCCCTACGAGGACCCGGAGCTCGAGGATCCGGGTGCGGGACTGCCCGAACAGGTCCGGCTGGGGTCGCTGCTCGGCCCGCCCGGGGCCACCCCCGAAGCCGTCCTGGAGGCCTGGGCGGGCCAGACGGTGCCGCCCGCGCCGGTCGCGCCGGTGGGGATCGGGGCCGGGGGCACCGTGGTTCTCGACCTCGTCCGTGACGGGCCGCACGGGCTGGTGGTCGGCACCACCGGGTCGGGCAAGAGCGAACTGCTGCGCAGCCTGGTCGTCGGTCTGGCCGCCCGGGTCGATCCCGACCACCTCACCTTCGTACTCGTCGACTACAAGGGCGGCAGCGCCTTCGATCGCTGCGCGGAGCTGCCGCACACGGTCGGGGTGCTCACCGACCTCGACGAGCGGCTCGGTGAGCGGGCGCTGCGCTCGTTGGAGGCGGAGCTGCGTCACCGCGAGCAGGTGCTGCGCGACGCCGGGGCCCCGGACCTCGCCGCCTACCTGAGGGGCGGGTCCCCCGACGGGCCGCTGCCCCGGCTGGTCGTAGTGATCGACGAGTTCGCGACTCTGGCCGCAGATCTGCCCGACCTGCTCGGCTCGCTGATCGGCATCGCACAGCGGGGCCGCAGCCTCGGAGTTCACCTGGTGCTGGCGACCCAGCGGCCGGGCGGTGCCATCAGCGCCTCGATCACCGCCAACACCGATCTGCGGATCGCTCTGCGCGTGCAGACCCCGTCGGACTCGGTCGACGTGCTCGGCCGGCCGGATGCGGCCGCGATCCCCCGCAGCCGGCCGGGCCGGGCCCTGCTCCGGGCGGGAAGCGACGAGGTCGTGGCGCTCCAGACCGCCTGGGTGAGCGCTCCCCGGGAGCGTCACGACGGCCCGCGGGTGCGGTGCACGCCACGGCTGGCGGATCCCGACGTGCTCCGAGCCGTTCATCGCGGGGTCCGGGCCGCCGCACGTGGCACCGAGCGGTCCGCGACCGACGAGGACGACACCGACCTGGCACAGCTCGTCGCAGCGATCGGTGAGGCGGCCCGCCGTCGGGGCACGGCTCCGCCACGCCGGCCGTGGCTGCCGCCGCTGCCCGCCGAGGTGTCGCTTCTCGAGTTGCTGATGGACACGATGCCCGCTGGCCCGACCACCCTGGCTGCGGCGCCGGTGGCCGTGCTCGGGCTCGGCGACGAGCCCGACCGGCAGCGCCGGGTGGTCGCCCACTGGGACCTCGCGATGGGGCACCTCGGGGTTTTCGGGATGGTCGGCAGCGGGACGACCAGCGCGCTGCGCACGGTCGCGGAGGCCCTTGCGCGAAGCTACGGGCCCGACCGGCTGCACCTGCATGCGCTGGATCTCGGCAACGGGGGGCTGCAGCCGGTCGCGGCGCTGCCCAACGCCGGCACGGTCGTCGCTCCCCCCGACGACGAGTTGCGCCGCCGCCTGCTGCGCCACCTCGTCGACGAGGTCGAGCGGCGACGGGGGCTGGCCCCGCAGGCGCTGACCGACGAGCCCTGGAGCGTCCTGCTCGTCGACGGCATCGGTGCGCTGCTCGCGGAACTCGACGCCGGAACGGGTGACGCCGGGCTCGGCGACGGGTTGCGCCGCGTGCTCGCCGATGGGCCGTCGGTCAGGGTGGTGGTCGCACTGGCCGGCCGTCGGGTCGGTGAGGTCCCGCTGCGGGTTGCGAGCCTGGTCGCACGTCGACTCCTGCTGCGGCACGCCGACCCCCAGGAGCTGGTCGGGGTCGGTCGGCGGCTCGGGGCGCTGCCGCGCTTCGTGCCCGGACGGGCGCTGGACGAGCAGGGCCGCGAGGTGCAGGTCGCGCAGCCCCCGGAGTGCGCGACGGTGCCTGCCGGGGTGCGGCGGTCTGGCGCCGCGGTGGCTCGTGACGGTCGCACCGAGGGCGGCCGCGCCCCTCGTCGGCTGCGCACGCTGCCAGGTCACATCACTCTTGCCGAGCTGACGGCCCCGACGGTGGGAGTGGATGGGGATCCGACGGCGCTGCTGCTGCCGGTCGGGCTCGCCGACGCCGACCTCGCCGAAGTCGGGCTGGTGCTGCGCGGGGGCCGTCACGTGGTGGTTGCCGGGCCGCGGCGGAGCGGGGTCAGCACGGCCCTGGGGCTGGTGGCCACGCAGGTCCGCCGCGCGGAGCCCGAGGCGGTGATCGTCGGGGTATGTCGCGGGTCCTCTCCGCTGTACGGGTGCGAGTCGCTCGACGCGGCTGGGGAACTCGCTGACCTGAGCACGGTGCTCCTGGCCGCGCCCGGCGATCCGCGGCGCTGGGTCGTCCTGGTCGACGAGGCGGCTCGTGTGGCCGACGAGGGCGGCCTCATCGCCGGCCTGCTGGCCGCGCCCCGCCCCGACCTCACGGTGGTGGCCGCGGCTCGGGGCGAGGAGTTGCGGGTCGGCTACGGACACTGGACTCGCGAACTGCGCAGCTCGGGCATCGGGATCCTGCTGCGTCCCGACCTCGGGCTCGACGGCGAGGTGCTCGGGGTCACGCTGCCCCGCCGGGTCCCAAGCCGCCTGGACCGGCCAGGGCGAGGCTTCGTGGTCAACGAGGGCGAAGCCCGGCTGGCGCAGTTGGCGGTTCCCGATGATCCGTCGAGTTGTCCACAGATCACGTGATGCCAGGCACCACGGGCACGGAAATCGCGGAGAATCTCCGGGTCATGACGCGCTGACCCGAACGGAGGGACCACCCGATGAGCTACACCAAAGCCACCCTGGCCGACCTCGACCACGCCGGTACCACGGCGGTGGGCACGGCCCAAGCAGCCGCCGACACCGGCGCCGGCGCGGCCGTCGTTGCCCAGCAGGTCGAGGCGGGTCTGACCGAGGTGAGCACGGTGCTGGTCGACCACGTGCGACGGCTGGCCCTGGCGCTGCGGGAGGAGCTGGCCCGGACTGCGGCCTCGCTGGGCACCGCCGACTGGGAGGGTCGGGCCCGCGAGGTCGCCGACGCCGCGGAGCTGGCGGTGCGCCAGCGCGTGGATGTGGTGCTCGCCAGCGCCGAGCTCGGCGCCGACAGCCTGCGTCAGGCGCTCACCCGGCAGGCCGCTGAGCTGGTCGCCGAGATCGTCCAACACTTCGGGCAGGCGATGGATGCCGTCGACCTCGCCTACCGGTCGCTGGCGGATGCCGAGGCGGCGTTCGGCGCCAACCTCGTCGCGGCCGATGCGTCGTTCGCCGTGGAGGTCTGAGGGCTGCCGGCGGCCCACCCGTCCATCGGTGCGCCCACCC
>SLLJ01000098.1 GCA_007134165.1 Nitriliruptoraceae bacterium
ATGCCCGGGCTCGACGACATGCTGCGGGCCGAGGACGTCGCCGCGGCGATCGTCACCGTGCTCGAGCAGCCTCCCTCGATGCGCACGCTGGTGTGGTCGATGCGTTCGATGCAGGAAGAGGACTGAGCCGGTGCCGGGCCCGGAGCGCTTCGGCGCGTCGGGTCCGGCCCGTCCACGGGCCGGGCGCGTGGGCGCTCAGCCGGCCGCGATCGCGCGCCACAGGGTGCGGTTGACCAGGTTCTCGAGCCGCTCCTGCTCGCCGGAGACCGGGGTCGGGTCGAGCGCCCCGGCGGCGACCTGCTCCTCGAGGTCCTTCAGCGAGTGCTCCCCCGCGAGGATCTGCGCGCCGAGTCCCTCACTCCAGCCGGCGTAGCGTGCCTCGCGCAGCGACTCGAGCGTGCCCTGCTCGAGCAGCGCGGCGGCCACCAGCAGCGACTGCGCGAGCGTGTCGATCCCGCCGATGTGGCCGTGGAAGAGATCCTCACGGGCCATCGACTGCCGGCGCAGCTTGGTGTCGAAGTTGAACCCGCCGGTGTCGAACCCGCCGCCACGCAGGATCTCGTAGACCGCCAGGCTCATCTCCTCCACGGAGTTGGGGAACTGGTCGGTGTCCCAGCCGTTCTGCGGGTCACCACGGTTGGCGTCGACGCTGCCGAAGATGCCGTTGTCGACCGCGTAGGCCACCTCGTGGTGGAACGAGTGGCCGGCCAGCGTCGCGTGGTTGCACTCGATGTTGACGCGCAGCTCCCCGGCCAGGTCGTAGCGCTCGAGGAAGCCGTGCACGGTCGCGCAGTCGTAGTCGTACTGGTGCTTGGTCGGCTCCTGGGGCTTGGGCTCGATCAGCAGCGTGCCGGGGAAACCGAGCTCGTGCTTGCGCTCGACGACGAGGTGCAGGAAGCGGGCGAGCTGGTCGGCCTCCTGGCGCATGCGGGTGTTGAGCAGGGTCTCGTAACCCTCGCGCCCGCCCCACAGCACGTAGTTGACCCCGCCGAGACGGTGGGTCATCTCCATCGCCGCGGAGATCTGCGCGGCGGCGTAGGCGAACACCTCGGGATCGGGGTTGGTCGCGGCACCGGCGGCGAAGCGCGGGTGGCTGAAGCAGTTGCTGGTGCCCCACAGCAGCTTCAGGCCGGTGGCGGCCATGTGCTGCTCGGCCTGCTCGACCATCGTTTCGAGGTTGCGCCGGGACTCGGCGAAGGTGTCACCGGGCGGCGCGATGTCGACGTCGTGGAAGCAGAAGTAGGGCACCCCGAGCTTCGCGATGAACTCGAAGGCGGCCTCCATCTTGACCTTGGCCGCGTCCATCGGCGCGAGCTCACCGTCGATCCACGGCCGGTCGAAGGTGCCGGCACCGAACACGTCGTTGCCCGCCCAGGAGAACGAGTGCCAGTAGCACACCGCGATGCGCAGGTGCTCGCGCATCGGCTTGCCGAGCACCACGCGGTCCGCGTCGTAGACGTGGTAGGCGTAGTCGTTGTCCGACTCGGGTCCCTCGTAGCGGATCGCTTCGACGGTGCTGAAGAACTCGGCCATGGTGGTCACCATTCCGTTCGAGCCGGGGGTCGTCTCCCGGCGCTTGACCTGCAGCGACTGGACCACGCCTCGCTGCCTGTTTCGAGCGTAGTCGGCGACGCTGCGGTGACGGGGCGAAGAGCGCCTCGACGTGGCAGGGCCGCAGCGCCCCTACCCAACGGGCCTGCCCCCATGCCTTCCCGACCCGGCCACACCCCGCGCAGGCGGAGGCGAACCTGATGGTTGCGAACCGGGGAGTCCGGGCTTAGGGTTCGCCGGCCGCGCGACGCGGCGGCGCGCTCTGGGAGGTGCGCGTCACTTCGGGCACGTCGACCGGCGTTGTCCTTGCTTCCGGCGTTCGTCGTCGGGGCACGAACCGGACGGGAGACAAGCATGGGCAAGGCGCTACTCGTTGGCATTGACGGCAGCGATGCAGGGTGGCGGGCCCTGGAGTTCGCCAAGGGCCGGGCGCGCAGCCTGGGCGCGAGCCTCGTGCTCGTGCACGTGATCCCCTGGTCGCCGTACTCCTTCAACACCCCGGAAGAGAACGAACAGCGCCACCAGCGGCGTCAGCAGGAACTCGAGGCAGCACGCACTCAGCTGCTCGAACCGGCCCAGCATGAGGTCGGTGAGGGAGTCGAGGTCGTGCTCGTCGCCAAGCACGGCGACCGGGCCGAGCTGCTCAACCAACTGGCCCGTGAGTACGACGCCGAACACATCATCGTCGGGCGTACCGGGGAGAGCCGCATCCGGTCCCGGATGTTCGGCAGCGTTCCCTCGACCCTGACCCAGATCGCCGACGTCCCCGTGACGGTGGTGCCGTGACTCCCGGAGGTTCCATCGTGCTCCAGCCGCTGCTTGCCCAGAGCATCGACGAACGGATCTCGTCCGCGATGGACCCCGTGTCCTCCGCGATCGAGAGCGTGGTCTTCTACTCGATCCCCGTCGCGGGCGTGAACCTGCCGTTGATCGTGCTGTGGCTGGTGGCCGCAGGCGCGTTCTTCACCGTCTACCTCGGCTTCCTCAACCTACGCGGGCCCAAGCACGCGCTGGATCTGGTCCGCGGCCAGTACTCGAATCCGGATGATGCCGGCGAGGTCACCCACTTCCAGGCGCTGGCGACCGCGGTGTCGGGCACCGTGGGTCTCGGCAACATCGCCGGGGTCGCGGTGGCGATCGCGATCGGGGGTCCCGGTGCCACGGTGTGGATGATCATCGCCGGGTTCCTCGGCATGTCCTCGAAGATGGCCGAGTGCACCCTGGGCGTGAAGTTCCGGCGTGAACGTCCCGACGGCACGGTCTCCGGCGGGCCGATGTACTACCTCGAACAGGGCATCGCCGAGGTGACCGGACGGGTCCGGACTGGCAGGACGCTGGCGGTGCTGTTCTCGATCTCCTGCATCGGTGGCGCCATCGGTGCCGGCAACATGTTTCAGGCCAACCAGGCCACGGCGCAGATCATCGCGGTCACCGGCGGCGAGGACAGTCCGATCGCCGACTTCCGCTGGGTCGTGGGCCTGATCTTCGCGATCACCGTCGGCGCCGTCATCATCGGCGGGATCAAGTCGATCGCTCGGGTTACCGAGAAGCTGGTCCCGATCATGGCAGCCATCTACCTGTCCGCAGCGCTTCTCGTCATCGGCTCGAACCTGGCCGAGGTCCCGGCCGCCTTCGGGGAGATCTTCCGGCAGGCCTTCGCGCTGGACAGCGCCTACGGCGGCATCATCGGCGCGCTGATCGTGGGCTTCCAGCGTGCAGCGTTCTCCAACGAGGCGGGCATCGGTTCTGCGGCGATCGCCCACTCCGCCGTGCGCACCGAGCACCCCTCCACCGAGGGGCATGTCGCTCTGCTCGAGCCCTTCATCGACACCGTCATCATCTGCACCATGACGGCTTTGATCATCGTGATCTCCGGCGCCTACCTCGACCCGGTCGCGGGAGAACTCGGCGGGGTCGCGCTGACCTCTGCGGCGTTCGCCACGGTGCTGCCGTGGTTCCCGAACGTCCTCGCGGTCGCGGTGGTGGCCTTCGCGTTCTCCACGATGCTCACCTGGTCGTACTACGGCATGAAGTCGACCGGCTACCTCTTCGACGACTCCGAGGTGGCCGAGACGGTCTTCAAGGTCATCTTCTGCATCTTCGTGGTGGTGGGCGCCTCGCTGTCGCTGGGTCCGGTGATCGGGATCTCCGACTCGATGCTGTTCCTGATGGCGATCCCGAACGTGCTGGGCCTGTACATCCTCGCGCCACTGGTCAAGAAGGAGATCTACGCCTACCGCGACAAGGTCGAATCCGGCGAGATCGCCAAGGTCGACCACTGATCGAACGGGCCCGGCGCCGTGGTTCGGCGTGCCTGCGGCTGGTTCCCCGGGTTCATGCGCCGGCAGGTGCGAACCCGGGGAACCGACGGCGGGAGCGGGGACGGCGGAAGCGGTGACCGACCCGTCGAGCGCACGAACCCCGCAACGCACCTCCGACGGCCAGCAGGCGGGCCGCTGCTAGGGTCATGGACATGGATGAGGTGCTGAAACTGTGTGCCGATCGACCCCGCCGGACCCTGGATCCCGGTGAGGTCCTGATCGGCCGGGGAACCCGTGGGGACTGCCTGTACGTGCTCATCGCCGGCGCGGTCGAGGTCCGTGACGGCGAGGTCGTCATCACCACCGTTCGTGAGCCGGGATCCTTCCTCGGTGAGGTTGCGGCGCTGCTCGACACCTCGTACGGCGCGGATGTCGTCGCAGTCGAGCCCTCGACCGTGGCCGTTATCGAGGACGCCGGCACCGTGGTGGCCACCGAACCCGACCTCGCCCTGGCGATCGCCCGGCTCCTGGCCCGCCGTCTGCGTGCCGTGACCTCCTACCTCACTGACCTGCGGCGGCAGTACGCGGGTACCGACACGCATCTGGCGGTCATGGACCAGGTCCTCGGTGAGCTGATGACCAGCCCCGTTGACGTCGCCGAGGCCGGCTCCGAGCGTGAGGACGTGCCCGACTACTGAGTCAGGCGGCGCTCGTCGAGCCCCTGGTAGGAGAACCAGCGAGCCATTGCCGCGTCGAGGTCGAGTTCGATGTGCGCGGGGACCGGCCCGATCTGCTTGCCGGCGTTGAACAGCCAGGTGGCACCGAGCCGGTCGATCCAGGAACCGTCGGGGGTGAACGGGGCCTGGTGGATGTGGCCCATCAGGACCGCGGTGGGCTGCCAACGTTGGACCCAGTCCGCGATGACGGGGTCGCCGAAGTGGCGTGAACCAGTCCAGGCAAGCGGCCCTTGCGGTGGGGAGTGGTACACCCAGATCCACCGGGAGTCGTCGGGTGCCTGCGCCTCGAGTTGGGCCTTTGCTCGCGCCTCGAGCTGGGCCTCGAACTCCTCGCGTGCCACGGGGCCATCCCACCAACCGAGCACCGTCACCGTGGTGTTGCCGATCGTGACGCTGTCGCCGTCGACAGCGGCTCCGACCTCCCGGAGCGGAGCGAGCCAGTCGGCCGTCTTCTCTCCGCTGGGCGTGCGGGTGTTGAGGTCGTGGTTCCCGGAGCACACCGCCAGCCGTGATCGACCCGCGAGGTCGGTCATCGCGACCCGCAGCGCCGCGATCTGCACCTCGATGCTGACCGGTGAGGAGATGTCGAGGTGGTCGCCGGCCAGCACCACCAGGTCGTACCCGCCAGCCACCGCTGTGACCCAGTCCAGATGGGGCAGTCGGTAGTGGAGATCGGCAACCAGCAGCATCCGCATGGCCGCACGCTAGTTGCTGTGCTCCCCCACCGCCGCCGACTCAGCCGTCGAGGAGCGCGGTCATCGCCCGCACGTCTCCGCGCAGCGCCGGCAGGTGTGCCAGATTGTCGACCACGAGGCGGTCGTCGACGTCCGCGTAGCCGTGCACCAGCACGTTGCGGAACCCGACCGACCCCGCCATCGACGCGGTGAGCTCGGCGTCGAGCAGTTCGGCCTGCTCGAGCAGCCGGAATGCATCGGCGTTCGACGCTGGCGTACCCAGGCTCTCGAGCGGCTGTCAAGCCCTTGAGCGGCGACGACGTGGTGGGCCGCGTCGATGCAGGCCTCGATGGCGGTCTGGTAGGTGTATTTCAGGTGCCCAAGACGGACCTCGTCGTTCAGCAGCCGCTCCGGATCCTTCTCGGCGTAGCGTTCGAGAACGCTCAGCCGTGCGGTGACGCGGCCGAGCACGGCGAGCAGTCGCTGTGCGTCAACCATGGGCACGCACGAAGTCGCGACGGAACGCCTCCCGCCGGAAGGCTTCGTCGAGGTGGCGTTTTCGGGTGTCAGCCTGCCACCGCACGCGTTGCACCGGATCGTCGTCGAGCACGACGCACCCAGTCAGTGCGATCCGGCCCGCCAGGGTCTCCGGGGCCCGCTTCAGGTCGACCAGATCAACGACCTCGGGCAGTGCCCCGCACAGGGCCCAGTGGTCGACCGGTCCGTCCGCCCATACCGCGAGGTCGACATCGGAGGCGTCGGTGGCGCGGCCATCGGCGTGGCTGCCGAACACCAGCGCGAAGCGAACGCCGTGGCCTCGCAGCACCCGCCGCAGTTCGTCAAGATCGATCGGCAGTTCCATCGGCGATCAGCCTACTGCTACGGACTCGTCCCGGTCGCGCGCCGGTGAAGTGACCGCGGTTGGCCTGGTCGCGGCCGGTGCCCAGACGGACCAGAGCGGCACCACGAACCTCGTCGACCACACCACCGGCGCCGCCGGCCTGCTGCGCTCGAAGCGGCCCGGAACCCCGTCAGCCGAGACCGGTCACCTGAAGCCGGGTCACCCGACGTCCGACCCGAACGCGGCGGCGAGGCCGCGGTCGAAGGCCCACAGCTCCTCGACATCGTGACGCGCACCAGCGGCGAGTTGGATCAGGTCACGTGCACCCAGCGCCGTCGTTGTCCGACGTCGTCACGGTTCCGGTGTGGACGTCCAACCGCATGCCTGACCACGTTGGTGTCGGCGAAGGTCACGCAGAGGTCGCGTCGAACTCCAGCCCCGGAAGGCGGGAAGGGTCGATCTGTCCGCGATGGACCTGCCCGTCATCCTCAGGATGATCCTCGCCGTGTCGGCGGCCGGCCTCAAGCAGCCAGGCGCTCGACGCTCGCGACGGGCCGGTGCGCGCAAGCCCTCTTGCTCGGCGTCGTCGGTCCGCACCCGGATCCGAGCAAGGAGCAACGCAGCAGCACCGGTGCGTGTTCGGTGCCCATACGGTCGGGTCACCGGTGCTCACCGGTGCTGCTCGAGAAAGCCCCGCAGGATTCGGTCGAAAGTGTCGGTCTGCTCGAGGTTCGCGAAGTGCCCAGCGCCGGCGAGGTCGACCACCTCGGCGTCGTCGCGGCCCTCGAGCGCGGCGAGGGTGGTGTCGAGCGCGCGGTTGATGCCGCGGTCGAGTTCGCAGCGCAGCAGCAAGGTCGGGATGCTGCTCGTGGCCAGGGTCGCGGTGTGGTCGTAGCTGGCGATGTTCTCGGCCAGTAGGCGCACGGCAACGGGATCGGCCATGGCCATCAGGGCGGCGATCCGACGGCCGGCCTCACGGTCCTTGATGCCCAAGCTGGTCAACCGGCCCACCCCCGAGGTCCCGACCAGGCGCACCAGCAGCGTCATGCTGTGCGCCAGCGCACGGCTCGATGACAGCTGCGCGGTGGTGCCGAAGGTGGTCAGGGTCGCGAGGCGCTGCGGGGCCGAACGGGCGAGCTCGAGCCCGACCAGCCCGCCCACGGAGTTGCCCACCAGGTGCACCCGGGCAACCTCGAGGTGGTCGAGCAGCACAAGCACGTCCGCGGCCAGCCGTGCGATGCTCAGGTCCTCGCGGCGTGGGGTTGCCGGCAAGGTCGAGCGACCGTGCCCGCGTAGTGACGGGGCGATGACGTGCCAGCGGTCGGCGAGCGAGGTCAGCTGCGGGGTGAACTGCCGCCAGTTGGGTCCATTGCCGTGCACCAGCAGCACGCTCGGGGCCTTCGCATCCCCACTGGTGGCGTACTCGAGGCGGACCTGCTCGTCGATTGCGACGGTGTGGGTCTCGATCATTCTGCTGCTCCCCCCGGGTGTCTCCAGCACTATGGGTCGTCGGTCGTCCTGCGCTGACATCGTGCGCAGACATCGGTGACGCTAGCTGCGCACGGTTTGTCGTCCGCCCGTGGACACATACCTCCGCAGGCGCGAGTTTCGTGCATGACCCGCGGCGCCCGTGG
>SLLJ01000465.1 GCA_007134165.1 Nitriliruptoraceae bacterium
GGCGTGGCCGAGGAGGCGGGCGAGCTGTCGGGTGCCGACCATCCCGGCCTCGTCGACCACCAGCACCGACCCGGCTTGCAGCGCCGAGCCTTCCCGCCGGTCGTCGATCTGGCCGAGCAGCCGGGCCAGCGTCGTGGACCGGATCCCGGCGGAGGCCTGCAGCTCCAGTGCGGCACGGGCGGCGAGCGGCACGGACACCAACACCTTGGAGAACATCCGGTCGATCGCGGCGTCGGAGAACGTGCTGATCGGCTGGCGGAGCCGTCCACCGATCGTTGCGGGGCTGTATCGGCTGGGGCAGATCTATCTCAAGCCGATGGATGTCAAGGCCAAGACCGTCAACGTGATCGATGTGCACTACCTGGACTATCGGCGTTCGTCGCTGGGTCGGGTGGAGCTGACCGAGTCTCCGATCGACTTCCGGCTGGCGGCCCCCGGTAACGAGCTCGCGTTTCGTACCGCGGTCGATGAGCACATGGCCACGTTGGGTTTCCGCCATCCGGAGATCGCTGCGGATCCGTTGTGGGAGGCCGAGGTTCGTCGGCGGCTGGAGCATCGTACGAGGGAGTATCCCAAGCAGCTGCGCGAGTTCCAGCGTTACCACTACGAGGGCATCCGTCTCGAGTTCGGCTACGACCAGCAGGGCCTGAGCGGCCCGCAGGCTGCCGAGGTCGCGGAGCTGCGTCGTGCCCGGGTCCGTAGCGTCGTCGCGCAGGGAGACGACGGAGTCACCCGCCGCTACCTGGCGTCGGAGATGGACGGTCCCGGGAACAACGGGCCTTCCGGACGATCGGTGGTGACACCGATATCGTGCTCATCCAGAACCCGGATCGCACCCCGCCCACCGATGCGGACCAGCGTCGTCGTATCTGCGAGGCGTTGCAGGAGCAGATCGGGATGCAGCACGGCGAGACGATGACCTCCATCAACGCCGAGGTCCAGGCCAAGCTGCTGCGCGATCACGTTGCGGGACGCTCCGGGTCGGAGGCGCTGCTGATCGCGGGCCCCGACGGGCGGGTGCGGATGGGCTACCTCGAGGAGGTGTTCTCCTCGCAGCTGGGTTCCGACGGTGAGCCGATCGGGTCGATCTTCAACCTCGTGTCCGGCGCGCCGGGCGAGCTGGTGTCCTCGGCCACGGTGGGTCAGGCCAGCAGCTTCGCGGGCTACCTGGAACGGCTCACCGCGCATCTGTCGCGGCTGCCGTTCTACCTGCCGGGACGGCTCGCGCATCTGCCAGCCAACCTCGACCTCGGGCAGCGGTTCCCCGCCTTCGACGTCGACGGTCTGGTGCTCCAGCCCGACGGCAGGGGCGGGGTCGTGGTCTACGACCCGGATGGTGGACCCGACCTGCAACCTGACGGGCACGACATGCCACCAAGTCTTGCACCACTGGCCGACAGTGACGGCCCCGACGCAGACGGCCCCGACGGGGTGCTGCTCGACCAGCTCGTCGACGAGGTCCGCGACGCGGGCCTGCTCCCGGACGGCCCACCCGACGTCGGTGCGGCCGGGGGCCGGTGGGTCCCCGTCGACCCCGACGACGTCATCGCCGCTGACGGCACCCTGACCCTGGCCCCGATGACGCCCCTCAGCAGCGACGTCGCCGCGGGTGACACCTACCTGACCATCAACGACGCGCACGCGGTGGGCATGGCCGACCACGGCGACTGGTTCGAACCGGGCGACCGGATCGTTCTCGATCCCGGCGGCCACAATATGAGGTTCCCGACCGTCGCCGCGCTCGGCTCACTGCTGCTCACCACACCACTCACCCACGGACACACCGCCGGCACCGCCATCCTCCGGCTGACACCAACCGACACCGGGACCGGCACAGAAGCTGGCGACACCGAGGCCGGGACGGCAGACGGTGGCGACACCCAGGGCGAGACGGCAGACGGCGCTGACGGCGATGGAGGTCGCGGCGACACCAGCACGGATGCTGACGCCGAGGCAGATGCGCGTCCAGGATCGTCCGATCCAGAGTTCCCCGGCACGGGCTTGCCTGAGGGTGACGGCGACACCGACGGTGGGTCGACGGCGCCGGATGGAGCGGAACCCCGCGTGCTGGGTGTCACCGAGGTCGCGGCGACCACGACAGGCTCGTTGGCTTGCACCGGCATCACTATCGGACCGCTGCTGGCACTGGCTGCACTTCTGCTGGCCTCGGGCAGCCCGGTGCTGCGCGTCGGTCGACGCCGCGATCCCTGACGTCAGCGGGCCAGCATCTGGTCAGGATCCTGGCCACGCGCAGGTGGCACGTGTCAGCGTGCTCCGAGCACACCAGGCGTCCAGCGAACGACGCGATCCGCGTGTGCGCGACCGGGCGCGAGCATCGAGGCTGAGGGCGCACCAACCGCTGACCGCACCTCGACGAAGGCGCCATGCCCATGGGCGGCTTCCGGCGGTTCGCGATCGCCTGGTCGGGTCAGTCCTGCCCACCGGTGAGCCGGTGCGCGCCCGACCACGCCGAGCGGTGGTCGGACGGGGCGCCACGACGCGCGGTTCCCCGACGGCGCAAGCCGACCACCAGCAGCCCAGGCCTGAGCCACGTCAGCCGATGGCGATGATCGCCGCGCACAGCGCGGCAGCGCTGAGCACCAGGACACCGACGAGCACCGCCCTCCCTTCCAGAGCGAGCGTGGACGTTGCCAGGACGGCATCCGCACCCGCAACGCGGCCCCGTGACCGACCGGTCCACTGACCGACCCTCGTGCCGGGCGGCCTCAGAGATCGTCCGCAGCGACGAGCGCTGGCGGCGTGTCGCGCGCGACCCCGTCTGGTCACCGAGCGCGTCGACGGGTCAGCGACGCGGGTGGCCGGATCAGCCTGGGTCGTTCCCGGGGTTGGCGACGGGCGGAGCCGGGTCGTACTGGATGGCGCGGCGCACCTGCGAGGCACGGTCGTCTCCCGCGAGGCGGGCGACCAGATGCAGCGCCATGTCGATGCCGGCCGACACGCCTGCCGCGGTGATCACGGAGCCGTCGTCGACGAAACGGTCGGTGGCACGCACGTCGATGCTCGGGTCGAGCTCAGCGAGCAGGGGCAGCGACGCCCAGTGGGTCGTGGCCGGCCGCTCGGCCAGCAGACCGGCAGCCGCGTACACGAGCGAACCGGTGCAGACGCTGGTCAGCAGCGGCACGTCGGCCCGTCGTGCACGGACCCAGGCCAGACGGTGCTCGTCGTGGACCTGTGGGCGGGTGCCGCGGCCACCCGGGTAGACCAGCACGTCGAGGGGCGGTCGGTCGGCCTCTGCCAGGTCGGGCACCATGCGTAGGCCCTTCGCGCACCGCACCGCAGCGCCGTCGTCGCTGAAGGTGAACACCTCCCAGCCGTCCTCGGGCCAGCGTTGGGTCCACATGCCCAGGACCTCCCAGGGGCCCACGACGTCGAGCTCCTCGACGTCGTTGAAGAGCGGGATCCCGATGCGTCCCATGGTGGCCTCGGCCTGTGGTCTGGACGGTGGTGACCGCGTCGCAGCCTAGACCCGCGGTGCTCGTGCGCGCCGTCGGACGCTGGCAGACGATCCCGGCTGCCCCTGGGACGTCTGCCACGGCCTGCGCCGTGCTGGCAGGCTGGGTTCCGACCAGCGGCCTCCGCCACCTGTCTGCCGTCCAGCGCCGTACTGGCCTTGACACCCTGCCTCATGGTTCGCGATGATGAGTCGGCTCGCTCGCGATCGGCTGACCAAGGACCTCGGTCGGCTGGTTCGAGGGCCGCCATGATGGCCTGAGCCGAACCGGCCGCACCAACGGAAGGGACCATGGCGTCCGACGGCCAGGGGCGCCGGGCCGCACTGGACCCGTCACGCACAGGAACGGGGGCATGGCCATCACCAGCCACCACGACCAACAGCGACGCCGGCTCGTCATCTTCCTGGCTGGCACGTTCCTGGTCACCTGGACGGCCTGGTGGACGCTGGCGGCGCTCACGGGCGCAGGGGCCATGAGCGTCGACAGCCTGGCTGGCTTCGCGTTGTTCGTACTCGGCGGCAGCGCACCGACATGGATGGCCTACCTCGCGGTGGCCCGAACACCCGGCGCCGGCTCGCTGCAGGCGTTCAACGCCAGGGTGTTCCGGCTGCGGGTGCCGCTGGTGGCGTTCGTGGTCGCGTTGGCCGGCGTGCCGGTGTTGGGGCTGCTGGCACGCTTGGTGACCAGCTGGTTCACATCGGTCGACTGGCCGGCGGACACGCTGGCGACGCTCGGGCGCTACCTGACGGTCCTGATCGTGTCCATCGTGCTCGGTGGCATCGAGGAGGTCGGGTGGCGTGGGGTCCTCCAACCGGCGGTGACCGCCCGCCGTCGAGCCGCAGCGACACCGGTCGGGACACCCGCATCTCCGCCATCTTCCGCGACGCAGCCAGCGGGCCCCGCAGACGCCGACGCCGACGACGTTGCCGGCGGCGACGGTCCGGAGCGGCTGGCGGTGTCCGGCCTCGCCGTCCAGCACCTCGGCGTGGTGAACCTCGGCATCGCGGTGGTGTGGGCCGTGTGGCATCTGCCGCTGTTCTGGGTCGTTGGCGACCCCCGGCAGGGGGCGTCTTTCGCCATCTACACCGTGGCGGCGTTCGGCTACAGCGCCATCATGACCGCCCTGTACGCCCGCACCGAGAGCGTCGCGCTGTGCGTGCTGTTCCACGCCGGCATCAACGCCGCCTCGACCGTGGGGTGGGCGTTCGCTACGGCCGAGCAGCCGGGCTTCGCGGTGCAGGCGGCGGTGCTGGTCGTCGCGGGTGTCGCGGTGCTGTGGCTGACCCAGCGACGGCTCCAGGGGCCCGGCGGCTGAGCCGAGGTGGCGTTCCAGCCTCGGCAGGGCCACCGCCCGTTCGGGACACGGCCCAGCCGTGGCCACGCGCGGCTGGATGCTGCGCAGGTCGCGCGCCACCGGGGGTCGTTCCTCGTGTGGCATGAGGGGCCGGGGCGAGCCGCGTCGGATGTCCGAGACTGGGCCTCGGGTTTGGTGGACCCCGTGCCGACACCCGGTAGGTCGGCGTTCCGGCGCGTACGCGCCGCCGGGATCGCTGGCGCAGCCACCCAGGCCCGAGCGCAGGGAGCCACCGCAGATGAGGTACGGCGATCACCTGTCAGGCGACCTGCTCGGCGAGGTCCTGATCGCCCGGCAGCCTATCCTCGACCGGACGTTGGCCGTCGTCGCCTCCGAGCTGCTCCACCTGACCTCGCTGACCGCGCCGGCTGACCCCGTGGCAGAGTCCCGCGCGACCGCCTCCGTGCTGATCGACGGGGTGCTCGGCTGGCGCGACCACCTCGTCGCGCCCGACGAGGAGGCACCCATCAACGTGCCGCTCGACGCCTTCGAGGCGGGCCACCTGCTCGATCTACCGGCCACCGGGCTGGTGCTCGAGCTGCCGGCCGTCGACGACGAGGTGGTTCCTTCGCGACACTCGCTGCAGCTGAACCGTGAGGCCGGCTTCCGAGTGCTCTTGGACAACGTCATGCCTGATGATCCACGGCCCGCGTTGGTCGACGACGTGGACCTCGTCAAGGTCGACTTGCTCGGCAGCAGCACCGGGGCGGCGCTGAACCTGATCCGCGAACTCGCCCGTCAGCGGGTCGGGGTGATCGCCGGCCGGGTCGAGTCACCGGGGCTGTTCGACCGCACGGTCGCGGCCGGCGCGTCGCTCGTGCAGGGCCTCTTCTTCACCCGGCCTCGCACGGTCCGTGCGGTGCGCCCCGTCGGGCTGTCGCCGACCCACCTGGGCCTGCTGCAGGCCTGCTCCGCCGAGCCCTTCGACCTCGACGAGGTCGAGCAGCTGATCCGCCAGGACGTCACCCTCGCTGACCGCTTCCTGCGGCTGGTGAGCCGTCCGGGTCTGCGCTGGCGCGAGGTGAAGTGCATCCGCGACGGGCTACTGATGCTCGGCGATCGTGCTGTGCGCCGCTGGGTCCGGCTGCTGGTGCTCTCCGCCGCGGTGCGCGACAGCCACCCGGAGACGGCGACCCTCGGCGCGGTCCGCGGCCGCTACTGCGAAGCGCTCGTCGAGGCGACCGGTCAGCAGCGGCAGATCGAGGCGGTCGGCCTCGGCATGTTCTCCACGCTCGGCCACGACGTTTTCGTACCCCCTGAGATCCGTGCCGAGCTGCCGGTCAGCCCTGACGTCGAGGCAGCGCTCGGCGGCACACCCGGCGAGATGCGGTTCGGGGATATCGCTGCGGTGTGGGAGATGTGCCAGCAGCTGGGAGTGGTCGAGGTCGTCGATGAGGTGGTCGGTGCCCGCCGTGCGGACGCTGCCGCGTCGGTGGGGACCTACCTGGCGCTCGCCACGGTGAACCGGATCGTGGAGTCGTGCTCCAAGCGGGCGTTCGCCGGCTGGTGGGACTCCACCGAGGGTCCGAGGTTCGTGCGGCCCCGGCTGCCGACCGGTGCGACCGATCACCGCCCGTTCTGGGATGCGATGGACACGCTCGAGCTTGAACAGCTGGTGGAGATCGAACGGCGGTTGTCGTTACGGGCAGTGGAGCGGTTCGGTCTGGACCTGTTCGCGCTGGTCCTGGACATGATCAACTTCGCGACGTTCATCGACTCTGCAAACGGCCGCGGTGCGGTCGCCAAGCGGGGCCAGGCCACGGTCTTGCCTTCTCACTGCGCCACCTCTCATTCGGGTGTTGCAAACAGTCCAGGTTGTTCGGCTTCGACCTGTATTCGTAGGCCCTTGCGGTTGACTCGACGTACGTGTACGGCGTTGAGTTCTCCCCGTTGGACCCGATGCAACACGGTCTGGCGGGCGACGCCGAGGATCTTGGCTGCCTGATCGAGTCCGACCCAGCCTTCGGGGGCTTCTTCGGCGATGCCGGTGGTTACCCCGCCCTGCCAGTGGATCGTGAGGTCGATGATGTCGGGGGTGTCGTCGCTGATGGTGATCACGACCTTGTAGATCAGGGCACACAGCAGCCGTTTGCGCTCCTGCTGGGTGGTGGTGGCCGCCTCGAGCACGGTCCGGATGTCCGCACCGGCAAAGGACAGCCAGGCCAGTTCCTCGTCGGTCAGCGGGTTGGGACGGCGTCTGCGTTGCCGATCGAGTTCGGCCTGCGCGGTCTCAGCTTCGGCCAGGGCCTTCTCCCAGACGGCTTCCAGAGTTTGGGCGACCAGTCGGTTGAAGGTTCGCAGGCGTCGAACTGCCGCCAGGCCCGTTCGGCGGCGTAGCGGGTGCGCTGCGCGGCGGTCTCGAACGCGGCCAGTCGCACGTCTTCTTGCTCGTCGGCGTGAGTGAGTGCCTGTGCGGTGGCAGCCAGCGCAGCGGGTTTGAGGATGTTGCACACCTCGGCGAGCATGGCCTCGTCGACCTGGCGGCCGCCCATGCCCTGACATTCGGGTTGGTAGTCGAACTGTCCGATGCGTACCACGCAGTAGTAGCGCCGCGACGAGCTGCGGCTGGCTGAGTAGGACGAGTGCGTGCTTCGTCCGCACCGTCCGCAGACCACCAGCCCTTGGAGCAGCGCGGCCCCCTCGCGTGGCGCGCCGCCCCGGTCGCTGCGCATGATGTTGTTCTCGGCGAGTTGCGCCTCGATGCGTTCAAAGTCGGCCCACGACCAGTAGCTCGTGATGGTCGAGAATCAGGGTGCGCCACCGTTCGGATGTCTGGGGGGTGTCGACGAGCAGCCCAAACACCTCCCCACGACGGACCTCCGAGCTCAGACCGTCCACCGCGACGACATGCCCGAACCGGCGCGTAACCCC
>SLLJ01000497.1 GCA_007134165.1 Nitriliruptoraceae bacterium
CAGCAGTGGCGTCTGGACCGGGTGTGGGACTGAGCGCGCGGTCGGTTCTGCCGCTGCGGGCTCCCGACATGGTCAACGGGGCGGCAATCGCCGCCCCGCCGAGGACGTTCAGGCCTTGCGTCCGCCCGACCCCTTGGTCTGGTCGTCGTCCTTGTTCCCGCCCGTCTTGCCCTCGACCTTCTTCAAGGCATCCTTGGCCTGATCGGTCAGGTCCTCCGCCTTGTCGATGGCACCCTTGGCCTTGTCCGCGAACTTGTCAAGTGGCATGGGAGTTCCTCTCAGCCGTTGGTCGCGAGCGCGACCGGGCCGGCACTCTACTGCGAGCCCGACGTCGCCGTGCCGATCTGCGCGTCACGTCGTCGGTTGACCGGTGCCTCGTCCCCAGCCTGATCGGCGAGCTGTGTTCAGGCCGCACGGTGCTCGACCAACTGTCGCTTGAGCCGGACCAGGATCGCGTCCATCCCGCGCAGGCGCAGGGGACTGATGGCCTCGCCGAGCCCCATCTTGAGGTGGAAATCCCCGGGCACGGCGAGCACCTCCTCGACGCTGGCGCCGTTGAGTCCGGTCGACAGGATGCCGGCGAAGCCGCGCATGGTCGGCGCCTGCGGGGGACAGTCGAACCAGAGGGTCACGCGGTCCTGGTCATCGACCTCGGTGGTCAGGAAGAACGGCGTTTGGCACTCCACGACCTGCTCGAGTTGTTCGGGCGCGTCCGCGAGGCGGGCGGGCAGCGGTGGCAACCCCTCGGCGTGCTCCACGAGCAACTCGATGCGAGGCTCGGCCGGAGCGGACGCGAAGTCGTTCACCACGTTTGCAAGTGCTTCGGGCAGATCCATCGGTTCTCCGCTCCTACGCTTGCGCTGTCCGACGTGCACAGGCCCACGTTCTGGGCGTGGTTCGGCAACCTACCGCTGCCGGATGCCGCCGTGGACGCCGCTTGCAACCCCCCGCACGCTGCCCACCGATCCCGCCGACGCGCCGAACGGACCCCACCTGCTGCTCCGAACCCGACGGCCCAGCCAGCAGCACCACGACGACCAGGAGTCCGACCATGCCCATCGCCGACCTCGATCCCGACCCCAAGATCGCCGCCTACGCCAATCCGCGGATGCTGGTCAGCACCTCCTGGGTGGCCGATCACCTCGATGAGCCCGGTCTCGTGCTCGTCGAGTCCAACGAGGATGTGCTGCTGTATGAGACCGGACACCTGCCCGGCGCAGTGAAGGTCGACTGGCACACCGAATTGCAGGATCCGGTCACCCGGGACTACCTCGACGGCGCCCGGTTCGCCGAGCTCATGCGGGCCAAGGGCATCGGCCGCGACGACACCGTGGTGTTCTACGGCGACGCCAACAACTGGTGGGCCGCCTACGCCCTGTGGGTGTTCTCGTTGTTCGGCCACCCGGACGTCCGCTTGATGGACGGTGGGCGCAGCAAGTGGGAGGCCGAGGGCCGGGAGATGACCCGCGAGCGCCCTGCACGTCCGGTCGCTGACTACCCCGAGGTGGCCCGTGACGACGGGGCGATCCGTGCCTACCGCGAGCAGGTCGAAGCCCACGTCGGGCAGGGCGGTCGGCTGGTGGACGTGCGCAGTCCGCAGGAGTACTCCGGGGAGCTGACCCACATGCCCTCCTACCCCCAGGAGGGGGCCCTACGTGGAGGGCACATCCCCGGCGCGGCCAACGTGCCCTGGGCGCGGGCCGCCGATGACGACGCCAGCTTCTTGCCCGTGGAACAGTTGCGTGAAATCTACGAGCAGGAGCAGGGCCTGTCGGCCGACGACGAGGTGGTCGCCTACTGCCGGATCGGTGAACGCTCGAGCCACACCTGGTTCGTGCTGCACCACCTGCTCGGGTTCCCCAACGTGCGCAACTACGACGGGTCGTGGACCGAGTGGGGCAATCTGGTGCGCGCCCCGATCGAACGCGGCGCCTGATGTCGTCTGGGTTGGTGGTCCACTCGGCTAGGGCCGGTTGACCCAACGTTCCCAAGATTGGGCGCTCGGCGCACGCTACGGCGGATAATCCCCACCCACCTGAAGCGTGGCTTCCATAGAGTGAAGCGCGCTCGAGGTCTGGTGCCGATGTCCGGCAGCGTTCGCCGAGCCCTGAGGTGAGCTCCGGCAACGCGCCGGAGACCGCCGGCCCGATCTGGGAGACGACGATGGCGATGGACGAGAAGATCGAGCCCATCTACGACGAGGTGGTGCGCCACAACCCCGGCGAGGTGGAGTTCCACCAGGCGGTGCGTGAGGTGCTCGAGTCGCTCGGACCGGTGCTCAGCAAGCACCCCGAGTTCGCCGAGCGCAAGATCATCGAACGCATCTGTGAGCCCGAGCGCCAGATCATCTTTCGCGTGCCCTGGCACGACGACCGCGGCGAGGTGCAGATCAACCGCGGCTTCCGCGTTGAGTTCAACAGCGCACTCGGTCCCTACAAGGGGGGCTTGCGCTTCCACCCGTCGGTCTACCTCGGCACCGTGAAGTTCCTCGGGTTCGAGCAGGTCTTCAAGAACGGCCTGACCGGTATGCCCATCGGCGGCGGCAAGGGCGGCGCCGACTTCGACCCCAAGGGCAGGTCCACCAACGAGGTCATGCGCTTCTGCCAGAGCTTCATGACCGAGTTGTACCGCCACCTCGGCGAGTACACCGACGTGCCGGCCGGCGACACCGGAGTCGGAGCCCGGGAGATCGGCTACCTGTTCGGGCAGTACAAGCGCATCACCAACCGTTACGAATCGGGGGTGCTGACCGGCAAGGGCGTGGACTGGGGTGGCGCGTTGGTGCGCACCGAGGCCACCGGCTACGGCACGGTGTTCTTCGCCGAGGAGATGCTTCGTGCCCGCGGCGACTCGATGGACGGCAAGTCCGTGGTCGTCTCCGGGTCGGGCAACGTGGCGCTGTATGCCATCGAGCAGGTCCACCAGCTCGGCGGTCGGGTGATCGCCTGCTCGGACTCCAACGGCGCGATCCACGACCCACAGGGCATCGACATCGAGCTGCTGCGCGAGATCAAGGAGATCGAGCGCGGCCGGGTCAGCGACTACGCCCAGCGTCGGGCCAGCGCCCGCTTCCGGGAACGCACCGTCGATCCCAACTCGATCTGGGAGCTGCCCTGCGACGTGGCACTGCCCTGCGCGACCCAGAACGAGGTCACCGGCCGTGACGCCAAGTCGCTAATCCACGGCGGCTGCCAGGTGGTCGCCGAGGGCGCCAACATGCCCACCACCCCGGAGGGCATCCGGGCGTTTCTGGACGCCGGCACCGCGTTTGGGCCGGGCAAGGCCGCCAACGCCGGTGGGGTCGCCACCTCGGCGCTCGAGATGCAGCAGAACGCAAGCCGCGACCGGTGGACCTTTGCCTACACCGAGGAGCGGCTGCGCGGCATCATGCGCGACATCCACGCCCGCTGCGAGACGGCCGCCGACGAGTACGGCTCACCCGGCAACTACGTCGTGGGCGCGAACGTCGCCGGTTTCCTCAGAGTCGCCAACGCCATGGTTGCGCTCGGGCTGGTCTGAGCGCCGGGGCAACCCGGGCCGTCTGGTCGGACGTCGAGGTGGCGAGCTGAAACCCGCCGGTCAGTAGCCGTAGCTGCCACCCTCGTCGTCCTGCTCGTCATCCGCTGGATCCGCGCCCGGCGAGGCGTCCAGATCCTCGCGGATCGGGGTGCCGTCGGCGGCGATCACCCACCAGACGTCGTTGACGCCCTGGCCGGCGACGTCCCCTGCGGCCTGGTCGCCGGCCCACAGGTACAGCGGCCAGCCGTCGTAGGTGAGTTGCACCCCACCGTCGGGACGTTCGGTGGTCCCGAGCAGGTCGGGATCGACCCCGTCACCGGCATCCGGTGCGTCCCCGTCGAGCAGTACCGGCGGCCAGCTCGCCGCGCAGGCGTCGAAGCAGGTGCTCTCCCCGGGTTCATCGGCCTCGAAGAGGTAGACGCTGCGGGCATCGGGGATGGCGAGGATGTCGCCGAGGTCGGTGGACGTGACCTCGAGTCCGGCGGTCGGCACTCCCTGCACCTCGGCGTCGTCAGCATCCGTGATGTCGGCCGCGTCATCGGCGGCCTCCCCGCAGGCGGCCGCCACCAGCAGCAGAGCCGTGGCCAGGAACAGTTGAAGAGATCGTTTCACCGTGGAGGTCCATCCGGTCGGGGACATCGCGCGAGTTTCGGGACGCGTCGCCCCAAGGTATCGTCCGGGTCATCGGTCACCGGTCAGCGCTCACGCCGGTCCCCCGGGCTCCAACAGGCCGTCGCGGGTGCTGAGCAGCATCGGACGGGCGGACAGCAGCCGGGCCTGGCTCTCGGCGCGCCAGCGCAGCTCACCACCGTGGCCGGCGCCGACGAACGCCGTACCGTCCAGCCACACGGCCAGGTCGTCGGTGACGGCCACCGGGACCCAGGCGACGTCGGCGGGGCGCACCAGCCGCTGGGCCACGATGCCGGTCGATGCCTCGATGATCCAGCCGGTCTCGCTGCCGGCACGACGGGGCAGCAGCGCGACGACCCGACCGTCCTCCAGTGCCCGCAGGTCGATCCCGCAGCAGGCAACCGGCGGACCGGGCCGGCGCCACATCTCACTACCGTCCGGACCCAGGCCGACGAGCTCGCTCAAGCGTGCGTCCTCCCACACGGCGGCCACCACGATCCCGCGGGTGGTGCGCACGGCCTGCGCCCGGGCGCCGAGTTCGGCGAGCACGGTGCCGTTGTCGGGGTCGTGCAGCCGCGTGGTGGCCCCGGTGACCACGATGGGTCCGAGCACGGACGACGACGCGTCGCGTGACAGCTGCGCAGGCCGCGGCACGCTGGCCGTCCAGCGCGGCTGTGGATCGTCGGCAACGAGCAGTGACAGTTCGTCGGCACGCAGCACCGCGAGTCCCGTAGCGGTCGCCGAGACCGGCCCGGTACCGATGTCACGCTGCCAGCGCAGGCTGCCGTCCGTGGCATCGAGGCTCGCAGCGCGGGCACCGGCGACCGCCAGGATCCCTCCGTCCACGGACCAGGCGCGCCAGGGTCGCTCGGCAGGCGCTTGGTCGGCTGATGCCGGGTCGGAGATCGTCGTGGACCACAGCAGGTCACCGTTGGCGATGCACACCGCATGGACCGCGCTGGTGGTGCCGACCAGCAGTGTGGTGCTCGACCGCGTGAGCTGCACGCTCGCCACGCCCGGTGTCCCCGGAGCACCGCTCCTGCCGGCTGGGTCGATGAGGGGATCGGGCGGCAGCGTCCGGGTCCAACGCAGGTACGAACCGGCCGCCGTCATCTGCAGTCGCCGCACCACCAGATCCGCATCGGCGACCACGGCCCCGAAGCTCACGCGTACTGCGTCGACGACGTCCGGATCGGCCAGCAGCAGCCGGCCGCAGGGCTCGCCTTCCAGGGTCGTGCAGGCGGGAGGAAGGCCGGGGGCCGCGTCGGAGTGCGACTGGTCCGGTGCGTGCGCGCCAGGACGGTGCCGGGGGGTGTCCCCGGGTGGGTGGCCTTCTGGTCGTGGCACCGTCACCACCTCGTCCGAGCCCTGATGGGGTTGATCGGGCAGGGCAGGGACGGGGGAGGTCCCGGGGTCCGGAACGCCGTGCAGCAGGGCGGCGCTAGCGATCACCGCGGTGCCCAGTCCTGCGGCCAAGGCGGTGCGGTGGCGTGTGCGGCGGGCCCACCGGGCCGCACGTGACGCGGGGGTGCGGGGATCCTCGAGGACCTCGCCGCAGGCCGGGCAGAACCGTGCGTGATCCGGGTGCGGCGTCGCGCAGGCGGGGCAGCGAGAGCTTGAGGGTCTCACCCTCCGAGCCTACGGGAGCCAGGGGCTCGATGGCGAGGGCCGACGGAGCAGGCCGACGCGCCGACGGGTGGTGAGGCACCGCACGCACCGGGTCCGGGTGGCCGGTTGCGTCACGGGGTCCGGCCGCCGTATCGTAGAAAGGCGAACAGGTGTTTGTTTGACGGTGTCGATGGCGGGGAGGTGGCCAGATGGCGGGATCGCGGTCCTGGTCGCCCGAGGAGCTCGAAGCCACTCGCGCCGAGCGCGACCTCGAGGTTCGTCGCGCCGCCGAGGCGGGCCGGGCGGTGCAGGCGGCGGCGCACCAACGGTCCGAGGTCCCGCCGGCGCCGCCGTTCACCCACCTGAGCGTGCGCTCCTGCTACTCGATGCGTGACGGCGCGATCCGTCCCCGCGAGCTGGCCGCCGCGGCGGCGGCGGCGGGGATGACCCACGTCGCGCTGACTGACCGGGACGGGCTGTACGGGGCGGTGCGTTTCGCACAGGCGGCGGTCGAGGCTGGCGTCACCCCGGTGTTCGGCGTGGACCTGGCGCTCGCGCCCGACGCTGAGCGTGCCGGGTGGGAGGTGACCCGGGCCGGACGCCACCGCGGTCCTCCACCCGCGCGGGGGGCGGGTGCCTCATCCCACGGCGCCGACACCATCGGGGCTGCCCCACCCCCGGATCCGCGCCGCACCCGCCCCGGCCGGGGCCCCGCCTGGCTGGAGGACGACGCGCCCCGGGTCACCTTCCTCGCTACTGACCAGGCCGGCTACGGCGACGTGTGCCGCACCGTCACCGCCGCCCATGCCAGCGCCCGCGGCGACCCCCACCTCGACGTCGCCGACCTCGGGCTGGCTGCGGCCCACGACGGCACGGTGGCGCTGCTCGGTGCCGACTCGCCGGTGGGTCGGCTGATCGCCCGCGGCCACCTCGACGCCGCCGAGGCGGAGCTGCGCGGCTGGCTGCAGGTGTTCGGCCGGTCGCGGGTCGTGCTCGGGGTGCGCGACCACCGGGTCGCGCCCGGCGGGCGGCGCGCCACCGGCGGGGTCGCCGGCCACGACCCGCACGAGCCCGGCGACGACGCCCGCATCCGGCGCACCCTGGAGCTCGCCCGCCACCTGGAGGTCCGGGCCGTCGCGGTCAACGACGTGCGCTACCTGACCCGCGAGGACGTCGTGCTCGCCGACGTGCTGCGCTGCGTGCGCCAGCAGGTGCCGCTGGGCACCCGCCACCTCGGGCGCAGCAGCGCCGAGGCGTGGTTCACCACCGCCGCCGAGCAGCACGCCCGGTTCGTCGAGCGGCCCGACCTGCTGACCAACGCCCACGAGCTCGCGGTCGGCTGCGAGGTGGACCTGGGCATCGGCGGGCTGACCGTGCCGCGGCTGTCGGGGCTGGCGCCTGAGGTGGCGGCCGGCGAGCTGCACCGCCGCTGCTGGCAGGGGGTCGCCGACCGGTATGCACGCATCACCCCCGAGGTGCGTGAGCGGCTCGAGCGTGAGCTCGAGATGATCGACCGGCTGGGGCTGCACGACCTGTTCCTCGCGGTCGCCTCGGTGGTCGATGACGTGCGCGAGCTCGGGGTGCTGGTCGCCTGCCGCGGGTCGGCCGCCGGCAGCCTGGTGTGCTACGCGCTGCGCATCAGCGACGTGGACCCGGTCGCCCACCGGCTGGCCTTCGAGCGGTTCATGAACCCCTACCGCGACGAGTTGCCCGACATCGACCTCGACGTCGAGTCCCACCGCCGCGAGGACGTCTACGACCTGGTCATGGCCCGCTTCGGCGAGCAGCGCACGGCGTGCGTGGCGATGTTCGAGACCTTCCAGGCCCGCATGGCGGTGCGGGAGGTCGGCAAGGTGCTCGGCCTGCCCGCCGACGAGCTCGGCGTGATCGCCGGCAGCTTCGTGCACGCCCG
>SLLJ01000216.1 GCA_007134165.1 Nitriliruptoraceae bacterium
CTCCCGGCGGCCGAGGGTGCGACCGCCCGGGTGTGGGAACTGGCCCCTGGTGAGCTGTCGGGGTGGACGGCGTGAGCGGCGCGCGCACCGAGCTGCTCGGGCAGTTCACCGACGAACACGCCGAGGTCTTGCTCGACCGGCTCGAGGCGGCCGGGATCGAGCACTGGGTCAAACGCACCGGCGCGTTCACCCGGCTGCTGTTCGCCGGGGACTGGGGCACCCGCATCTTCGTCGACGTCGCGCGCCGCGACGAAGCCGGGCTGCTGGCCGACGAGGTGCTCGGCACCTGAGGCGAGGCTCAGCCCTCCGGTGCCGCCTCGGCGGGCTCGGGGTCGGCGACGGGCTTAGGGCCCGCGTTGCCGGATCGGCCCGCAGCCAGCCGTCGCTGCAGCCAGCGACCCATCACCGCGACCGCGCCCAGCAGCCCCAGGCACAGCCCGGCCGCGATCGCCAGCAGCCAGCCGACCTCGGCGAGCCCCGCACCCTCGACGCTGGCCTGGTAGGCGGGGCGCAGGAAGTAGTACGCCGGCATCAGGTAGGCGGGCCAGCTCGGTAGCCCGGGCCAGATGAAGAAGATCGCCGGCAGGAACAGCACGAGCCCGCCGGCCTTCCACGCCGCGAACAGCGTGGTGGTGTCGGCCGCCCACGCGCCGAACACCAGCCCGATCAGCGCCATCATGACCGCACCGAGCAAGAGGCTGAGCAGCAGGGTCGGGGCCGAATTGCCCAGCGCCCCGTTGATCCACATCGTCACGACCCCGGCCAGCGTTCCCAGCAGCACTCCGAGCAGCCCCTTGGCCGCCAGCACCTCCGCGACCGAGGTCGGGGTGACCAGCACCGCCTGCAGCGTGCCCTGCTCCTTCTCCTCGACCAGGCTCGAAGCGGGCACCATCCCCCCGGGGATCGCCACGGCGTACAGCACGATCAGCGGCAGCAGGCGCAGGTCCAGTGGCAGCGCATCCTCGCCGAGCGCCACCACCTCGAGGTCGACCGGGGCATCGACCCCGCTCATCGCCCGGGTGAGGTCGAGCACGGTGGCGATGAGCACGGCCCGGGTGCCCGGCAGGCTCTCGCCGCTCAGCCAGGCCTGCAGCACCGGTTGCTCGTGGTCGCGCACGGCCGCATCGAACCCGGCGGGCAGGACGATCCCGGCATCCAGCGTGCCGTCCGTCACCTGCGTGCGCAGCAGCCCGGCATCGTCGAGTGTGCGCACGTCGAGACCGTCACGGTCCTTGAGGGCGACGGTCAACTCGGAGCCGCCCTCGTCCACGACGCCGAGCCGTGGGAGCTCACCGAAGAGGTCGCCGAACACTCCGCGCACCAGCAGGGTGATCAGCACCGGGATCACCACGGCCCACAGCAGCAGCGGCGAGCGTGGTCCGAGGTGCAGATCCTTGCGCAACACCTGCCGGATCCGTGGCCAGCTCATGCTCGCACCACCCGTCGTCGCAGGACCGCGGCGCCGATCACCCAGGCGAGGACGCCCCACCCGGCCAGCTGCGCCAGCTGCGGCCACAGCTCGCCCCAGCCGGCAGCGTCGGCCGCCACCCGGGCCAGGATTTCGGCGAGCCCGGCGGTCGGTAGCACCTGGACCCACCCCGCCGGGCTGCCGGGGAACAGCACGGCGAACGCGGGGATCGCCAGCGGTACGAAGAACAGCACGCTGAGGAACACGGTGGTGAGGAAGTCCTGCCCCAGCGACCCGACCAGCAGCCCGAGCCCTGTGACCAGCACCGCACCGAGCAGCAGAGCGAGCAGCACCAGCCCCGGTCGCGAGGCCAGCATCAGCGTCACCGCAGCCAGCAGCGCGGCCTGGACGAAGGCGAGCCCGGTACCGACCAGCGTCTTGGCGGCAAGCACGTCGACCACCCGCGCGGGCGTGCTCAGCACCGCGGTGATCGTGCGCTGGGTGAGCTCGCTGGCCACCAGCGAGGCGAGCGCGAACATCTCCACCAGCAGGACGAAGAACACCAGCAGCGGACGCAACTGCTCGCGCACCGTCACCGGGTCGCCGGCACGGTCCACGCCGAGGACGAGCTCCTCCTCGGGCGGCAGGTCGACCGGTGGAGGCTGCCCGGTCAGGGTGAGCGCGAGCTCGCGGACCACGCCGCTGAGCGCATCACGCACGGCGGGCGGCACGTCGCCAGCGAGCAACAGTCGCACGGTGGGCGTGGCCGCATCGGGATCGGGCGCCGCGTCCGTGATGCCGAGCGCAGGGTCGAGGAAGCCCGCCGGCAGGTCGAGACCGGCCACGACCTGCTCACCCTCGCGCACCGCGTCCTCGAGCGCCTGGCTCGACGGGTAGACGGTCAGCGCGAAGCCCTGGTCGGTGTTGTCGGTCACGCTCTCGAGCACCTGCTGCGGCAGCCCCGGCAGGTGCAGGCCGACCGGCACCGACTCCTCGACCGTCGCCGGCAGCAGCCAGAACACGATGGCGTAGAACGCCAGGCCGAGCGCGGTCACGAGCGTGAAGAAGCGGTCGCGGGCGAACAGTCGCAGGTCCTTGGCGGCGATCGCGAGCACCCGGTCCATGGTGGCCGCCTATTCGAGCCGACGACCGGCGAGGTCGACGAACACGTCCTCGAGCGTCGCCTCCTCGGTGTGGATCGTGAGCAGCCCTTCGCTGCCGACCAGCGTGCGCAGTCGCTCACCGGCCGCGCCATCGAGCGGCACCACGGTCTCCTGCACCCCGCCGTCGTCGACGCGTCGCCGGACCCTCACCGCCCGCTCGCCGTGGCGCAGCTTGAGCGCCTCGGGGGTGTCCAGCGCCAGGATGCGGCCTTCGTTGAGGAAGGCGACCCGGTCGGAGAGTCCGTCGGCCTCGTGCATGTCGTGGGTGGTCAGCAGCACCCCCGCACCTCGCGCGGCCTCCTCGCGCACGATGCTGCGGATCGAACGGGCAGACACCGGGTCGAGCCCGTCGGTCGGCTCGTCGAGGACCAGTACGTCGGGGCGGTTGAGCAGCGCGCGGGCGACCGTGAGCCGCTGGCGCATGCCCTTGGAGTAGCCGTGGACCCGGTCGTCGCCGCGCCCCGCCAGACCGACCCGTTCGAGCAGGGCGTCGAGGTCGAGGTCGTGCCGACCGAACAGCCGAGCAAAGAAGGTCAGGTTCTCCCGCCCGGTCAGGTTGGGGTAGAGGTTCTTCTCCTCGAACACGACCCCGAGGCGGGCCTGGATCTCGCGCTGACGCGCCGGCATCGGCAGGCCCAGTACCTCGATCGAGCCCGCGTCGGGCGGCAGCAGGCCGATGAGCATCTTGATGGTGGTCGACTTGCCGGCGCCGTTGGGGCCGAGGAAGCCGAGGATCTCGCCGCGCGCGAGCGTGAAGGACACCCCGGCGACCGCCACGCGTCGTCCGTAGGCGAAGCGCAGGTCCTGGGTTCGGACCACGAGGTCGCGGTCTGCCGGCACCATCGCTCACGGCTCCTTGCGATCATGGTCCGCGGAGGGTGTGTTGGCTCTCACCCGAGGATGCAGCGCCCGACGGGCACGGGACAGGGCCGCACGGCCCGGTCATGAGCTGAGGGCCCGGCTAGCCGACCGTGTCCCCGGACGGACCCAGGGCGGGTACCGGCGGCGAGGTCGGCTCGGGACCGAAGCCGCCTCCACCGGGCGTCTCCACCACCAGACGGTCGCCGCGCTGCAGGCGGAGCGTGGTCTTGGCCGGGAGCGGAGTCTCGACGCCGTCACGCACCAGCAGGTTGCGGCCCGGCGCGCCCGCCTCACCGCCGGCCAACCCCCACGGAGCGCTGGCGCGCCGCTCGGTCATCAGCGTGGCGATGGCGTCGTCGGTGTGCGCCTCAAGCACGCGGCGGATGCCCTCGCCGCCGGCGGCCGCTCCCGCTCCGCCTGAGCCGGTGCGCAGCCGGTACTCGACCACGCGCAGCGGGTAGGCCAGCTCGAACGATTCCACGGGGGTGTTCTTGGTGTTGGTCATGTGGGTGTGGGTGCCGTCGGCTCCCGGCCCCCACGGGCCGGCGCCGACCCCGCCGCCCAGCGTCTCGTAATAGGTGAACGCCGTCGCGGTGCGTGGGTCGGTTCCGCCGAGCAGGGTGTTGTTCATGGTGCCCTGACTGGCGGCGGGAACCCGGTCGGGGGCGGCGCCGGCAAGCGCGGCGAGCAGGACGTCCACGATGCGCTGGGAGGTCTCCACGTTGCCGGCGGCGACGGAGGCGGGGGGGAGCGGGTCCGCCAGGCTGCCCGGCCGCGTGCGGACCTCGAGCGGCCGGTGGGCGCCGTCGTTGGCGGGCACGTCGGGCGCCACCACGGCGCGCAGCACGTAGATCGCCGCCGACACCGTCACCGCGCGGGGGGCGTTGACACTGCCCGGCACCTGATCGGCGCAGCCGGTCAGGTCGCAGATCAGCTGTCCGTCATCGATGGTGACCGTGGCCCGCAGCGGGATCGGCCCGACCCCGGTCCCGTCGTCGTCGAGCACGTCCTCGGCCTGCCAGGTGCCGTCGGGCAGCGCCCGCAGCGCGGCTCGTACGGCCCGTTCGGCGTGGTCGAGGGTCGCCGCCATCGCCATGGCCAGGCCCTCGCGACCGAGTTCGGTGGCGAGCTCGCGCAGGCGGTGCGTGGTCAACCGATTGGCGCCGACCTGGGCGCGTAGGTCACCCAGCCGCTCGCGGGGGGTACGGGTGTTGGCCAGCAGCAGCGCGACGAGGTCGCGGTCCTCGCTCCCGGCGCGAACGAGCCGGACCGGGGGGATGCGCAGGCCCTCCGCGAAGATCTCGGTGGCCCCGGCCGGCATCGAGCCAGGAGCGGACCCGCCGACGTCGGAGTGGTGGGCCCGGTTGGCGGCGTAGCCCAGCAGCCGGACGTGCTCGTCGTGGACCGGGCCGACCAGCGTCCAGTCCGGCAGATGGGTGCCCCCGGCGTACGGGTCGGAGACCAGCACCTGATCCCCCGGGGCCAGGGGCCCGAAGGTGTCCAATGCCGCACGCACCGAGGCCGGCATCGACCCGAGGTGCACCGGGATGTGCTCGGCCTGCGCGACCATCCGCCCGTCGGGGTCGAAGACGGCGGTGGAGCAGTCCACGCGCTCCTTGATGTTGGGGGAGTAGGCGGTGCGGCGCAGTGCGGCCCCCGCCTCCTCGGCGATCCCGGCCAGGGCGTTGCGCACGACCTCGAGGGTGACCGGGTCGACCTCGGCGATGACCGGGTCGACCTCGGCGATGACCGGGTCGACCTCGGGCGGTGGATCGGGCGTGGTCATCGGGCGGCCTCCCGCAGGCGCAGCGTGCCGTGCTCGTCGACCTCGCCGGCCTGCCACGGGGCGACGAAGCAGGTGGCGTCCGTGCCGATCACGACCGCGGGCCCCCGCAGCTCGGCTCCGGCCGCCAGCCGGGAGCGGTCCACGATCGCGGCGTGGTGCACGACGCCGTCGTCATGGACGGGACGCACGGCCCGGGTGGCCGCCGCGGCGCTGCCGCCCCCTCGCCACGCCGGCAGCGGCAGTGGGGTGGCGGGCCCCTCGGCCCGGACCCGCAGCGTGATCAGCTCCACCGGTTCGTCGCGCTGTTCGTAGCCGTAGCGGGTGAGGTGGGCGGCATGGAACGCCGTGGCGAGCTCGTCGGGGTCGGCCAGCCGCCCGTCGTGGTCGGCGACGACCTCGAGTTCGTAGGCCTGCCCGCGGTAGCGCAGGTCCGCGCTGCGGCGCAGCAGCGCCACCTCGACGTCCTGTTGGGCGAGGTCGTGGCGGGCCGCGGCCTCGAGGGCCGCGACCTCGTCGGTCAACCGGTCGCGGGAGACCCCAGCCAGGTCGGTGATGACGCTGCGGGCCTTCTCCGCGGTGATCGGCATCGTCAGCAGGCCCAGCGCCGAGAGCACCCCGGGGTGGGGTGGGACCAGCACCTCCCGGCAGCCGAGTTCGCGGGCCAGCGCCGCCTGGTGCAGGGGGCCGGCGCCCCCGAACGCCACCAGCGCGGTGCGGCGCGGGTCGTGGCCGCGCTCCACCGACACCACCCGCAGGGCCTTGGCCATCTGCGCGTCGGTCACGCGTACGATGCCCTCGGCGGTCGCCGCCACCTCCAGCCCGAGCTCGTTGGCCAACTCCGCGACGGCCCCGTGCGCGAGGTCGGGGCGCAGCGGCATCGAACCGCCGAGCCGCACCTCGGCGTCGAGCCGACCCAGCACCAGGTTCGCGTCGGTCACCGTCGGGCGGGTGCCGCCGCGTGCGTAGGCGGCCGGGCCCGGCACCGCACCGGCCGAGCGCGGCCCCACGCGCAGCGCCCCACCGTCGTCGCGCCAGGCCAGCGAACCGCCCCCCGCTCCGATGGTGTGGATGTCGGTGGTCAGCACCGCGAAGGGCAGACCGTCGATGGCTCCCTGCGCGGTGGTGGCGGGACGCCCTCCGCGCACCAGCGTGACGTCGGTCGAGGTGCCGCCGACGTCACAGGCGATCAGGTCGGCCACGCCGCTGGCCGTCCCCAGGGCGGCTGCCCCCCAGGCGCCGGCGGCCGGGCCCGACAGCAGGGTGTGGACCGGCTCGCGGGCGGCCAGTTCGGCCAGCGAGGTGCCTCCGCCCGAGCGCATCACCTCGACCGGCGCCTGCAGGCCCTGCGCGTCCAGCCGGGTACGCAGCGAGCCGAGGTAGCGCGCCATGCGGGGGGCGACATAGGCGTTGAGGGCCACCGTCGAGGTGCGCTCGACCTCGCGCAGCACCGGCAGGATCGCGCTGGCCCGGGTGATGGGGAGCTCGTGGGTCGCCGGATCGTGGGCCAGCGCGTCGGCCAGCCGGCGCTCGTGGTCGGGGTGCAGGAAGCCGAACAGCAGGCTGATCGCGACCGCCTCGGGCGCGAGTGCGCGCACCGCGGCCACGACCCGTGCCACCTCGGCGTCGGTGAGTGTGGTGACGACCTCGCCGTCGGCGCCGGTGCGCTCGACGGCCTCGACGACCAGTTCGCGGGGTACCACCGGGGCCGGGCGCCGGGCGCGCAGGTCATAGAGGCGTGGGCGCTCCTGGCGCCCGATCGCGAGCAGGTCGCGGAACCCGGCGGTGGTGATCAGCACCGTGCGGGCGCCGTCGCGCTCCAGCACCGTGTTGGTCGCGACGGTGGTGCCGTGCGCGAAGCGGGAGACGCCACCGGACTCGACCCCGGCCTCGGACAGCGCGGCCAGGATCCCCTCGGCCTGGTCGTCGGGGGTGGAGGGGACCTTGGCCACGATCACCTGCCCGCCGGCCACCGCGACCAGGTCGGTGAAAGTCCCGCCGACGTCGACGCCGACCTGGAGCTGGCCGGGGGTCGGGTCGGGGCTCACGGCCGCCCGAAGCCGACCACGCCGCGGCGCGTCAGGCCGTCGTGCCGGATTCGGACGACGTTGCCTGCGTTGGGCGCCTCGACCACCCGACCACCGCCGATGTACAGCGCCACGTGGCTGATCGGCTGGTGGTAGAAGACCAGGTCCCCGGGCTGCAGGCTTCCGCGGGACACGCGGGTGGTGGCCCCGTACTGAGCTCGGGACGAGCGGGGCAGCGACACCCCGGCGGCCCGCCAGGCATACGTGGTCAGCCCTGAGCAGTCGAAGCTGCCCGGGCCGTTGCCCCCCCATTGGTAGGGCTTGCCCAGCTGCGCCAGGGCGGTGTCGACCGCGACCTGGGCGGACTGCCGCGCGGCCGGGGCGGAGGCTGGACTGCTGCTGC
>SLLJ01000044.1 GCA_007134165.1 Nitriliruptoraceae bacterium
AGGTCAGAGGCTTCGAGGTAAGAGGCCTCGAGGTCGAAGTCGCCGAAGTCAGAGGCGGGCGCTGGCGCTGGCGCCGCCTCGTGCTCGGGCTCTGGCGCCGGCGGCGGCGCCGGGGCGGAGTGCCCCTGCTCCACGGTCTCGCGCAGCGAGCGCTCGATCTCCTGCACGAAGATCAGCTGCACCGCACGGGCCCCGAGTGGGCGCAGCGCCTCGAGTGCCTCAGAGATGTCGGCCGCCGAGCCACGACGGGCGAACCCGGCGCCGGCACGGTCCAGGAAGTGGTCAACGAGGTCGCTCGAGGCGCGCCGCAGGTGCTTGCGCATGATGCTGGCCGCACCGGCCGCAGTCTCGAGGTCGACCCCCGCCGCCTCGAGCTGCAGCGAGATGTCCAGCAGCCCCGGGGAGAGCACCAGGTAGGAGGGGGACAAGCCGCGCTGCCGTCGCACGAGCCCACCTTCGACGAGCAGCGCCACGATGCCGACCCGGTGGCCGACCCGCTCGGCGAGCTCCTCCTCGGTGAGCACGACCGGGCGCTCCTCGGACCACGGGGCCCGCAGCTGGTCGCCCATCCCCAGCCAATCGTCGAGCCACAACTCCCCCTTCTCGACCCGCTTGAAGGCATCGCGCATCGCCGACAGGCGCAACCCCCGGTCCTGTAGCTTGGCGATCAGACCGAGCCGCTCGAGGTGGGCTCGGTGGTACACCGCGATCCGGCCCTGCCGCTGCGGCGGGGGCAGCAGCTTCTCGGACTGGTAGTGACGCACGGTGCGTACCGGCAGACCGGCGGCGGCGGCGAGTTCGTCGATCGTGAAGGTGGCGTCCTCGTCTGACGCCGACCCGTCGTCCGGGCCAGGCGCGTTCGAGTCCGGCGTGTTCAACTCACGCGGCATCGGTTCATGCTTCGACATCCCAGCTCCTCCCAAGCAGCTCCTACTGTTTCAGTTATCACTGGAACAGTCAAGGGCGAAGGGGTGATGTTGGTGCCCGCGCACGCGGGGGAGCGGCTGTGCACACCACTCCGGCGCGAGGCAAACGGCACCCCCGCGTCCACCCGACCCGACCCGGATCCCTCAACACAGCGCCTGACGAAGCTCGCGCTGCCGCCCCCGCCGCCGGACGCTGAGCCCGAACTCGACACCGGCGGGACGTTCGACGCGGCCACCGAGTTCGCCGAGCTCGCCGGCAACGGCTCGTACCTCGATGGTGACCGCCGCGTGCCACCCAAGCAACACCGCCCAGGACGGTTCACCTTCCGACGCCTGGCCGGCGAACTGCACGAGCCCTGGTGGTCTGCCAGGGCTCGAAGACGATCAGGTCGACGAGGCCGAGCAGGCCCTCGCGGCGCTCATCGACCTCGTGCGGTACCCGGCCGAGTTCGACGTGTTGGGCTCCGAGGATCCGGTGCAGGCCGCCGGGTTCGTGGTGTCCGACCCCGTCGAGCAGCGGTGGACCGGCCGGCAGCTCGAGCGGTGGGAGCCCCGGTTTGGCTGGACCCGGGTGGGTGACGGCCGCGTCGCCGGCAAGGAGCGGTCACTGGACACGCTCGATGCGCTGACGGCTCCGAGCGGCGACGCCGGGACGTCAGGCGGCCGCCCAAGCCGCGGCCTTCAGTCGGCGCGTACCCCACGCACGACCGCGGCGTGCATGCCGGGAGCCACCTCGTGGGTCGCCGCCACCTCGACATCCACGAACCCGACCTCGGTGAGTGCCGCACGGTACTCGCCGAAGCTCAGCGCCCCAGCGATGCAGCCGACGAACGAACCCCGCTCGGCACGCTGCTCGGGGCTGAGCGTGTCGTCGGCCACGACGTCGCTGATCGCGAGCCGCCCGCCGGGGCGCACGACCCGGCCCAACTCAGCGAAGACCGCGGGCTTGTCGGACGAGAGGTTGATCACGCAGTTGGAGAGCACGACGTCCACGGCCGCGTCGGGCAGGGGGATCGCCTCGATCTGACCGTGCAGGAACTCGGTGTTGTCGGCGCCGGCCTCGGCGGCGTTGGCGCGGGCGAGCGCGAGCATCTCCTGGGTCATGTCGAGGCCGTAGACCCGTCCGGTCGGGCCGACGCGGCGGGCCGAGAGCAGCACGTCGATGCCGGCTCCGGAGCCGAGGTCGAGCACCACCTCGCCCGGATGCAACTCGGCCACCGCGGTCGGGTTGCCGCACCCCAGCGACGCCGTGACCGCCCCGATCGGGAGCTCGGCCGCGTCGGTGCCGTACAACTGCGCGCCGAAGCGGTCGCGCTCCTCGGCGGGCAGCACCTCGGCGGGCAGCACCTCGGCGGGCGGCACCTCGGCGGGCGGCTCCAGCGACCCCGACGACGTCGAGGTGGCGCCGGGCGCGCAGCAACCGACCGCGGCGGTTGCCGCCTCGGCGTAGCGTTGGCGGACCTGCTCGCGCAGTTCAGCCGCGGAATCGGCGGTCGAGTCGGTGGCCGGGCCCGACACGGGCTCCGGCGTCGGGTCGAGGGTGTGCTCCGGCATGGAGGTCCTCCAGGTGGCCGAGCATCGCATCGATGCTCATCGATATGTAAGAGCCTGCCCAAAACATCGATGTAGATCAATGCGTGGTACGCTGAGCGCACACCCGAGCGGACACCCGGACCCCAGCTGCGGGCCCTTCCCCGACCCCGATCCGGAGCCGTCATGGACGTGCAGACGATCGCCCGCTGCTGCGCCCCGTTGGTCGAGACGGCG
Source organism: Nitriliruptoraceae bacterium (assembly GCA_007134165.1). Classification (GTDB taxonomy): domain Bacteria; phylum Actinomycetota; class Nitriliruptoria; order Nitriliruptorales; family Nitriliruptoraceae; genus SKJO01. Next base: position 2,694 of record SLLJ01000044.1, read on the forward strand.
CTGAGCGAAACCCAGGCGCAGCAGCTCGCCGCGGCGTTCAAGGTGCTGGCCGACCCGGTCCGCCTGCGGCTGTTCAGCCTGGTCGCCGCCGCCCCCGACGGCGAGGCCTGCGCCTGCGACCTGGTGGAGTCGCTGGGCCGCAGCCAACCAACCATCAGCCACCACCTGTCGGTGCTGACCGAAGCCGGGCTGCTGACCCGCGAGCAGCGGGGGCGCTGGGCCTGGTTCCGTCCGGTGCCCGAACGCTTGGATGTGCTGCGCGAGGCGCTGCGCGCCGGGCCCGCCACCTCGGACGCGGCGGCCCGGTAGAGATCAGGCCGCACCGCGGTCGGTCAGGCCACCTCGCCGTCGAGGATGTGGTAGCGGTAGCCCTGCTCGGTCAGGAACCGCTGCCGCTTGGCCGCGAAGCCCTGGTCGACGGTGTCGCGCGCGACCACCGTGTAGAAGTGCGCGACGCCGCCGTCGGCCTTGGGCCTGAGCAGCCGCCCGAGCCGCTGCGCCTCCTCCTGCCGGCTGCCGAAGGTCCCCGACAGCTGTACCGCGACGTTGGCCTCGGGCAGGTCGATGGCGAAGTTGGCGACCTTGGACACCACCAGCAGGCGCAGCTCGCCGTCCCGGAACGCCGCGAAGCGCTCGTCGCGCGTGGTCTGTCCGGTCCGGCCGGTGATCAGCGGCGCCTCGTAGCGCTCGGCGACCTCCTTCAACTGCTCGAGGTACTGCCCGATGATCAGTACCCGGTCGTCGAGGTGGCGATCGACGAGCCGGTCGAGCACCCGCAGCTTCTGCGGCGAGGTGGCGGCGACCCGGTAGCGCTGCGGGCCGGGCGCAACCGCGTAGGTCATGCGCTCCTCGTCGTCCAGCGGCACCCGGATCTCGGTGCAGGCCGCCGGCGCGATCCACCCCTGCGACTCGAGCTCGCGCCACGGCGCGTCGAAGCGCTTGGGGCCGATGAGGCTGAACACGTCGCCGGCCTTGCCGTCCTCTCGCACCAGCGTGGCGGTCAACCCCAGCCGGCGGGTGGCCTGGATCCGGGCGGTGGCGCGGAACACCGGCGCGGGCAGCAGGTGCACCTCGTCGTAGAGGACCAGGCCCCAGTCGTGGTCGTCGAGCAGGGCAAGGTGGGGGTGGCGTGCGATCGGGTCCCCCACTCGATCCGGTCGGGGCTGCGCGTCGGGGTCGACCTCGAGGTCGTCGCCCTCATCACGCGTCGGTGGGCGCCAGGTCATGACCTGGTAGGTGGCCACCGTCACCGGCCGGATCTGCTTGCGCTCGCCGGAGTACTCGCCGACATCGCGGGGGTCGAGGTCGGTCTTGTCGAGCAGTTCCCGGATCCACTGCCGGGCGGCGGTGATCGAGGTGGCCAGGATCAGGGTGCGGGTCGCGGTCTGCGCCATCGCGGCCAGACCGATCACCGTCTTGCCGGCCCCGCAGGGCAGCACCAGCACCCCGTTGCCGCCGGCGGGCGAACCGTCCGCCCACCAACTGGCCAGCGCGTCGGCCTGGTAGCTGCGCAGCTGGCAGGTCAGCTGCAGGTCCAGGGCGGCACCGTCGACGTACCCGGCCTCGTCCAGCGGCGGCCAGCCCAGCCGCAGCAGCGCCTGCTTGAGCACGCCACGGTCGCCCAGACGCACCGCGAAGCGGTTGCCGTCGAGCCGGTCGCCGAGCAGCCCGGCCACCTCCTCGTCGCGGCGGACCTCCTCGAGCAGCGCCACCTCGGCGCTGGTCAGCGCAAGCCCGCCCGAGTCGAAGTCGCGTACCAGCCGCAGCCGGCCGTAGCGGCCCATCTCGTCGCGGACGTCGACGAGCACCGCATCGGGCACCGGGTACTTCGCATAGGTGGTCAGGGTGGCGGCCACCTCGTCGGGGGAGACCTCCGCGGCGGCCGCGTTCCACAGGGACAGCGGGGTGATGCGGTAGGTGTGGACGTGCTCGGGGGAGGTCTCGAGCTCGGCGAATCGGGCCAGGGCCGCGCGGGCATCCCCGGCCTTGGGGCTGGCGACCTCGAGCAGGACCGTGCGGTCGGACTGCACGATCAGGGGGTTGTCGTGGTCGATGCCGGCCATCACCGGCCTCCGAAGTGGCGCGTGGCGCGGGTCGACGTGCCGACCGGGCCCGGATCCGGGGCGGTCAGCAGCTCCTGCGCGAGGTCGAGCAGGTCCTGATCGCGCAGGTTTGCCCGCAACAGGCCGTACTCGGGAGCGCCCATCGGGCCGATCGAGTGGTCGAGGGGCGTACCGAGCTCACGGCGGGTGGTGAGAGTGGCGCCGGCGGCGTCCTCCGCGACCGGCATCAGCCCCTTGCCGGCCAGGGCCGCGAGCAGCTTGGTGCGGCTGAGGCTGGACACGGCCACCGTCGGGGCGACCTGCCGTAACTTGGCGGTCCGGACCCGCAGCGCGTCGGTGAGCAGCACCGGGTCGTCGCACACGAGGTAGGAGCTGGCTGCGCCGACCCGCAGCTGGCCGTGGCGTCGGGCTACGTCCCGCACGAGGTGCTCGACGTTCTGGGGCAGTGCCGCCCGGCTGTGCGCCGTGAGGAAGGCCAGCACCTCCTCGGCGTCGTCCCCGTCGTCGAAGGCCTGGGCGATGCGCACCTCGTCGAGCCGCAGCAGACGCGCACCGGCCTCGGACTCCAGCACCGCGTAGCGCGACAGGCGCACGACCACTTCGGCGTCGAGGTCGGGCGGGGCGACCACCGACAGGTCGGGTTGCACCACGAAGGTCTCGACGCTGGCGGGCAGCAGCCGCTCGGCCGCTGCGACGCCGTCGGCCACCAGCGCGCGGCCGAGCGCGGACAGGCCGATCGGGCCGGCGGGTGGGACCATCCCGAGCTCCCGCAGGGCGGCGATCATCCCCTCGTACTGCGACAGCTTCGGACGGGTCGGGTGCCGGAAGGCCACCAGCCGGGCGAGGTCATCGAGTCCGACGCCGACACCCGGCGGCAGGGAGGCGAGCGTGTCGAGCAGGGCCGCGCGCAGCTCGGGCAGTTGGGTCCAGAGCTCGGGGCGCACCTCGACACGTTCCGGTAGGCCCTCGACCTCGTCGAGCAGTTGGCCGTGCTGCCAGGCGAGCATCAGCGGCGCCCAGCGACGCAGGGGCGGTTCGGCACGGAAGCTCTCGGCGTGGACGGTGACGGTCCAGGCCTCGTCGGGCTGGCCACGGCGACCGGCAAAGCCGGTCACGACCGTGCCGAGCAGGTCGAGTTCGATCGCAAGCGTCGTGGCCAGCGCGACCCGGCCGACCTCCACTCCCAGGGCCTTGGCGATCGCGCGCAGCTCACGGACCCCGAGCCCGCCGGCCTTGAGCGCAGCGGCCGGATGCGCGTCGAGACGCTGCAGCACCGCGTCGACGACGGTGACGATGCCCGGCAGTGCCGGGCTGACGTCCTGCAGCGGCTGATGATCCACCTCGGGCGGGGTCGGCCAGCTTGCGAAGACCCGACCGGTGAGGGCGGCGATGACATCGAGCGGCACGACCCCTTCGAAGCGGTCGAGGTTGATCCACAACAGCCCGCGCTCGCTGAGACCGAACAGCGGGTCGGCCGGCGGCAGCCGTCGCGGCACCACGGCGTAGGGATCCGATCCCAGCAGGTACACCAGGCCGAGGTCGAGGTTCAGCGACTGACCGATCAGGTCGAGGTCGAGACTGCCGCCGTGATCGACGATCAGGCGGAACACGCTGGCCTGTTCGGCGCTCAGGCCCTCGAGCAACGCCTGGACGTGGGTGCGATCGCGCAGACAGCGCTCGATAAGTTCCACCCGGGCGGCCTTGGACGCGGGGATGGGACGCACGCCGAGGTGGCGCAGTGTCGTGTCCAGCATCTGCGAGCCAGCCCGCTCGAGCATGTCCCGGGCGCGCAGGCCCGGCGGTCCTACGATGTCGATCACGTCGGGTAGCAGGCGCAACCACGTCTCGTCGCGGTCGGCCAGCACCAGCCGGCGCAGCTCCTCCGCCGCAGCTTCGAGGCGGGTCTCGGCGTCAGGGCCGGCCTCTTCGAGCACCTGCTCGCGGGTGAGGGTGCCGTGGTGCCAGCAGGCGAGCGTGACGAGCTGGAACGCGGTGTGGTCCAGACGCTGCAGCCGATCGATGATCTCGGCGCGGGATGCCAACAGGCCGACCAGTCCTGGAAGATCGGCAAGCGGCCGTGCACCGTCGGCATCCCGCGGTGCGCCCTGCCCGTTGCCGCGTCCATTGCCCCCGAGGTGCGCCGGCGATGTATGGGAGGCGCCGCTGGCCGGTTTGCGGGGCAGGCCGGCGACCAGCCCGGGCAGCTGCTGGAGCAGTGCCGCGAGCTCGACGGTGTCCAGACGGCGCACCGCATGCACGTAGGCACCGATGCGGGTCGACTCACGTGGCATGATCGGTCCCTCGAGACGCGTGGATGCTTGGGGCGGGGACGATACCCAAGACCGCCTCGCCATCCGCGGAGGCGACGTCGGGTGCTCGACCCGAGAGGTGGGGTCTGCGAGACTGCCTGTGACGCTCTGGACGTGAGGCGAGCCTCCCCCGACCGGCGACCGATCCCAAGGAACTGGCCGTGTACCTGGTGCTGCGCGAGAAGGGCTGCCCGGCCTGTGGTGGTCCGGTCAACCGCACGGCCGTCACGCAGCTTCCGCTTCTGATGCACGCCGGCTACGGCGAGGCACAGCGACATGAGCATGAATGGTGCACGACGGTGGGCTGCGGCCGCGTGCGGGAGGTCGCCGTGTCTGCACTCAACCCGCGTACGGCGCTGCGCCGCGAAGCGCACGGCTGAGCGCACAAGCCGCTCGAGGCCACCTCGGCGCGGCCCTGAGAAACACCACGAGGCCGCCCGGTTGGGCGGCCTCGTGTGTGTGGGTCCCGCGGCGACCTACTCTCCCACCGGGTTTCCCCGGCAGTACCATCGGCGCTGGAGGGCTTAACTTCCGGGTTCGGAATGTGTC